>CAYMFZ010000779.1:0-2293 GCA_964389585.1 uncultured Pirellulaceae bacterium
GAATCAGGTTCACCCGCAACAAGCTCCATTGAAAGTGCGGCAAAGCCATCTTTTCCCGCTGCGACAATCGCGTAGATGCCTGGCTTGACATCCTTGATCTCAAAATCGCCATTGTCCTCGACTGGCACACGACCTTTCCGTACGTCGTCTTGAATCAAAAAGATATTCATGCCTGTCAGAGTTGACTGGCGACCACCATCAGTTGCAATTGGTTGAATTCGACCTTTGAAACTGCCGTCAGCTGTAAGAGTGTGCTTGTAGCCCCCGGAGACTTCAGTAGCCTTTCCAATACCCTTAATGTCGACTCCGATCATGGTTCCAGAATCTGGAACGTAACTCTTCGTTATCTCTTCCAAAGTACTGAATTCCGGAGGAACAGCAGCAGCGTCAATTTGAAATCCGTCTTGGATCATCGCATTTTTTGGAAGACCATAGTGAGATACGTAGTATGCACGCACAGCTTCCTTGCGTTCCAAACGCGTATCTAAGCCATCAAAGATCGAATTGCCTGGATCAACTTTAGGAAGGATCTGTACTCCGTAAGCCATGAAGCCGTTTTTTCCGGCGGCAATCAAAGTGTAAACGCCTGCGTCAACATTCTCCATTCGAAAGCGACCCTCAGCATCGGTGATACCTTCGTACTTCTTGGTTCCAGACTTGACCAAGCTGACTTTAAGGTTTTCGATTGGAACGGTTTCGTCCAAGTCAATCGCCGAGATTCGACCATCGATGCTGCCGTCGTCATTGGGCTTAACCCAATGCGAGCGAATCGTTTTTCGCAGTGGCTCATCATCTTGTGCGTTGATGATCTCAGTCATTCTCGCCGAAAACGCATGTTCAGTATTTTTCGCGATCACATGATCCAGCATCAACGCACTATTAAGTACCACGGCTGGCAAAATGATGAGCATGTACTTTTTCAAAGCAATGCCGCGATTGTTGGACTTGGTTTTAGTTTTTGAAATCATGAGTTGTCTCAAAGCAATTCTGGTTTGCAAATCGCCCTAATGTTAGTTTGGGCAAGATGGTTATTATCTTCCAACCGTGGCTCGATGGAAGTATTTTTCGGTATTATTTTAGATTTTCGAAAGCCTCAGAAATCAGGAAGTTGCGCTTGGAGTTTGCAGCTATTTTTCAATCCATAATATCAAGCTAAAAGTTCGCTTTTTATTGGGTTTCTGATCGAGGTTTCCCCAGATATTAGAATTTGCTGGCTGGGGAAGCATTCGATTGAAACTCGACATTGGGACAAAAACCGTGCTGTGGTAAGTTTGGCCTCTCACTAGGTTTGGCAGATCGAGAACTCCCTTTGGTCAGCGATTTGTCCACCAATCCCAGTCTTCAAGGATGAAAGATACGACGATGTTTTACCAAACCATTTCGCAGGCGTTGGTCTCTGCAATGTCTGCCACACTGCTGATCGCCGGATTGGCAAGTGGATGCGCCGCACAAACTTCCGCACTTCAACGATCTTCAAACGTTTCATCGCCTGCAGCTCAAACGCAAACGAGCACCGCGCCAAATCCAGACGGGCTGATGGATCCAGCGAAAGCTGTCTTACCGGTTCCGGCTGAATTCTATGCTCAGTTTGAAACTTCCAAGGGGAACTTTGTCGTCCACGTTCATCGAGATTGGGCACCTCAAGGAGCAAGTCGATTTTATAACATGATTCAATCTGGATATTTTGATTCCGACATCGCGATCTTCAGAGCGATCGAAGGATTCATGTTTCAATTCGGTATTCATGGTGACCCAGCCGTCAATGCAAAATGGGCGAACGCAACGATTCCAGATGATCCTGCGAACGGGAAAAGCAATTCATTGGGAACGCTTTCTTTCGCGCAGACACAGCTACCCAATAGTCGTTCAGTGCAAATCTTTGTTAACCTCGGTCAAAATTCGGGATTGGATAGCCCGCAAGGCAAGACTGGCTCGCCATTTGTTCCCTTCGCTGAAATCGTTTCAGGTTCGGAAGTAATGAGGAAGATTTACACTGGAGATGGAGAGAATCCACGAGGCGAAAATATCCAAGGCAATTTCAAAGCCAAGGGGAATGCCTATATCTTTGAGCGGTTCAAGAACATTGACAAGATCCGCAAAGTGACCATCGTTCAACCTGCAACCAAGTAAATCTCAATAGTTGGTTTTGACGACGGCTTCATCGCCGTCGTTTTTTTTGAATCGACGACGAACGTTAGCAGGATAGCGGTCAACCAAATCAATCAACCATTGAGCCAGGATCGCCAGAAGGTAATTCTTTATTGTGCGGGTTGTAGTCGTCGATGTTGGAGAC
>CAYMFZ010000780.1:0-2289 GCA_964389585.1 uncultured Pirellulaceae bacterium
CCGTCGCGTCAGCGACTTGCTCGGGGAGGGAGCCGATGAAAAAGGCTTTCCAATGGTTCTACTTGAGGATCCGTGGCCCTCCCCGGCTACGCCGACTCTCCCGGAGGGAGGGTGTTGTTGACGACGGCGCACAATCTAGCGCCGACGGCTCACGATTTTTCGGATAGGCTCCAAATGGTTCTATACGGACGGCATTATGCTGCGACGCATTTGGCGACTAAACGATCGCGCCCTGACAACCCGATCCGCTACCTGCCGTACACCCAAAACAGTGCTGCCCTAAGACGATCTTGCGCTTTGCCAATTTTGCGAACTCGAAATCATGAATGGTCGGAGCCTCATGAATGGTCGGAGCCTTTGCTGGGTTTGTTGCTGAGCGTTCAGCGATATTCAGTTCCAGCATTTGATTGAAATCACAATCATAGAGCTGACCATCCCAACCAACCGAAAGCGTATTGCGGCACATGAGTCCATCGATCGAACCTGGGTTGAACGCGTCAACGAGCTTCTTCATGTAATCCTGATAGTCACCCGTTCGCAGTAGATACTCCAGGTAACGACTGACCGGCATGTTGGTAATCGTGAACAGCCGATTGAACTTTACGCCGAATCGAGAATCCAATTCGCGGTGATAGTCTTTCTCCAGTTGAACTTGATCGGGCGGCAAGTTCGGTCCCACGGGGTTGTAAACCAAAGTCAAAGTCAGTCCCGACCCTTCGACGCCGTAACCGAGTTCGTTTAGTTGCTTGAGAGCCTCGATGGATTTTGAATAAGCCCCTTCGCCACGCTGTGCGTCTGTGTTTTCCTCAATATAACAAGGCAAGGACGCCACGATTTCGACTTGGTTTTCCGCCAAAAATTCTGGCAGGTACTCAAATCCCTTTGCCAACAAGATCGTCAGGTTGCAACGATCAATTACGTGCCTATCTAACTTTCGCGCGGCGACCACCAAGTCCCTGAAATGCGGATTCATCTCAGGCGCTCCACCCGTCAAATCAATCGTTTGAATCTGCGGATTCTCTTCGAGAGTTCGGATACATGCGTCGATTTCTGACCGCGCCATGATTTCACGCCGATCTGGTCCGGCGTCCACATGGCAGTGATCGCAAGTCATATTGCAAAGCTTGCCGAGATTGACCTGAAGGATCTCGATTCGATCGGCGCTGAGCGATTCGAAGCCCGCTTGTGAAAGTTTCGCCTCGAACCGTGTGGCGCTTTGATCGGGCGAAAGCACCACCAGTTGCTCAGAAGCATCAGCAAGTTTATTGCCACGGTGCTTCAACGATGTTTTTGCGTTCATGTATTTCTGTTCGGCCCGAGCAATAGTCGTCCGATTATATTTCGTGATTTAAATGTAGGAATACTGGCTCAACTTTTTCATTTACCATCAGGCCTTCCGCGTAAACGTCGGCGTTAGCTCGCCTGACATGGAGGCGTTGAACTGGTAGCCGTCATAGTCAAACCCTTCCAGGTCTTTGGCATTCGTAATTTTGTTGTCGACGATAAAGCGAGTCATAGTCCCGCGAGCCTTTTTGGCGAAAAAGCTAATCAACTTGTACTGTCCATTCTTCCAATCTTTGAAAACAGGTGCGACGACTTTGGCATCCATCTGTTTAAGCTTGGCGGCCGTTGAATACTCGTTAGACGCAAGGTTGATAATAAGCTTACTTTTTTGTTTCTTAAGTTGGGCAGACAACAAATTAAGGATCTCAGCATCCCAGAAATCGTATAGCCTCGCTCCTGACTTGGTTACAAGCCGCGTCCCCATTTCCAAGCGATAGGGTTGCATCAGGTCAAGCGGTCGAAGCACGCCATAGAGACCAGACAAAATCCTCACATGCTTATTGCAAAACGTGACCTGAGTCGACGACATCGTCTCGGCCTTCATTCCCTGGTAGACATCGCCTTGAAATGCGAACAAACACTGCTTGGAGTTGGCAAGCGTGTGGCTCTTTTTCCAGACTTGGTTTCTTTCAAAATTCAGTTGGCCCAGTTTTTCAGCTTGCACAATTCAGCGGGCGAAAGTTTCTTGACGGTTGTCATCAACTTAGCCGAATGAGCTAACAGCTCGGGCTCGGAAAACTTCTTGACTGGTGCCGGAGTTTCAAAATCGAGTGACTTGGCAGGCGAAAGTAGGACAAGCATGGCGGTGGAGGTTGAGTTGCTAATTGGTTTCGAAGTTCGCTGTCAATCTTAACAGGAATTCAAAATTGAATCAGGCGGTTGAATTGAGTGACTTTATCGAAGCGAGGCAATTATCGAAGCGAGGCAATTAACGGAGCGAGGAAT
>CAYMFZ010000781.1:0-2281 GCA_964389585.1 uncultured Pirellulaceae bacterium
GGCAAAGACCCCATCCGTTTGGAGATGAAAATCGCTGCGGCAATAAAGCCTAATCCCGAGCAAATTAGGATCAGCATCGAATTCAAAGACTGATTCCATTGCTCAGCCGTTTGAGGGAAAACGAAATCCTGACCTGCAAGAATGACACTTGAAAAAAGCAACGCCAATCCTGTGATACCTGGAAACCCGAATCCCGGAAGTACGAACACTTCGGTGAACAGAAAAACGATTCCAGCAAGAAACAGAATAACTTCGAGCCACCCTGCTGTACCGCCCAGAAACCGACTCCAGAAAAACAGAACGGCGCAAAGCCCTGCCAGGAGTCCTCCAATGCTTATTCCTGGCGCACTCAATTCAAAATAGAGCGCAACCAATCCGAGCAAGACCAACAATCCTGTCACAAACGGATTGTTCAAGACGTGAACGACCGAGTCCGTCATCGTTGGGTGATAAACATGGGCTTGGTTTAAATCAAACTCAAATTCTGTCGCAGCTAATTCACGAGAATGCTCATGGCCTTGGGCAAGCTCCAATTCAGCGGCTCGCAACCCGGTAAGTGTCAGGTATCTCTCGGCTCGCGATTCTGGAACGAGTTTCCAAGGAGCATCCGGCTTAACTGGCTCTTCTGCCCGCACCGATGTAAATTTAAGTTTGGACTCGCCCTGTTTTGCATCGGGATTGGGTTGGGCATAAACCAAAACGTTGCGGTCAACGAATGCTTCCGCCAGTTCGGGAGAACGACCTTTTGATTCGGCAATGGCTCGCGCATTGACGACCAAGTAAGAATTAAGTTTTGGTTCGATCGCTCGAAACTGACCCGTCATTTGATTGAATTCAATTTCACCAATGTCTCCAAGCGTTGCATTGGGGTCGATCATGATTTCGTCACAGCCTAACGCAACCAGCGCGCCACCAGATATGGCTTCGTTGCTGATTAATGCAACGGTGTAAGCCCAATCGCAGTCTCGTAGCTTGCGAGACATCTCCAAGCTTTCATTCCGAAGTCCACCTGGACTATCAATCTCGATGATCAGCAAATCGGCTTTGGCTTTTTTGGCGGCAGCAAAGCGATTATCGAAATAGATTTTGAGTTTTCGGTCGATTTGGCCTTTGAATTCAATGATGGCCGGACGTGAAAATTGAGTTGGACGCGGTCGGGTTGCATCAGGGACCGTAACCGTTTCGTCTTGAGGAACAGGCATCGCCTCAGCGAAACTCGGCAAGACGAATAGCGACAACGCCACCGCTAGGATTGCGCAAACGACAAAAGCCACTTGGTAGATTTTACATGGCATCGAGACTTGATCTTTGTCCGTCATTGCGACGCAAGACTGGTTTGCTAGCTTCATGAAAGTCAACGATTTTGTTGGTTTAAAGATCGAGGTTTGAGGATGTCGGCCGTTACATTCTAATCCTTTAACGATTTGGCACAAAAGGTGCAAAATAGTTGATTGCTTGAACAGTGGTTGTTTGAGCACGGATCAATAAGAGTTGATCGAGTGTCAGTTTTCGTTGGAAGTACGCGATTGATTGCGAACCAAAGCGATGCTGATTTGCAATTTGGATTTCACGGATCGAAGTCTTCTTTGTGAATGTTTTACACGCTTATTAATTCTGAGACCGGCAAAAAGTCTTCGTCCAATCCAAGGAGGGATCGGGATGCGAATTGGCAATTATTCTCAGTCGACAATTTCTCAATCAAGAGTTCGTCTGAGCTTCTTCAGCAACTTCTTTTCTGTTTTCGTTTTTTCGTCAGCCTTGATCTTGGGAGTCTTCAACCCATCTTCGAACGGTGCGTTTGGAAACGACACGCATCTCTACTTTATCACCAGTGAAGGCTGTGCTCCTTGTCGCCAAGTCGAACCAGCAATTGAGGCGTTGCAGCGCGAAGGCTATCCGGTAACGACGGTTCAATATGGGCAGCATGAAGGATGGGCAAGAAAGCTTGGAGTTGATCGAACGCCAACGGTCGTGATGATCACAGAAAACAAAATGGTTGGACGACATGCAGGAATCATCGATGCCGTCACTTTGAAAAAGTGGTTTGCCCATCAAGGCATCAATGCCGGAAAAACGTTTGCCAGTGCTGGAGGAAAAAAGAACAGCCCTGGCGGAACCAAAGTTGTCCTCGGTGCTGATGACGGTCCCGTCGAAGACATCCAACCCATTGGTTTTGCCTCGACCAACAACAAGTCCAAACCCTCAACTGAATTCACTTCTGCGACCATGCACAAGGGAACGCGGCGACCGAAAAACCGCGCCGAACAAGTTGCACTCAACG
>CAYMFZ010000782.1:0-2277 GCA_964389585.1 uncultured Pirellulaceae bacterium
GAAAAAAGGGGAAGTCGC
Organism: uncultured Pirellulaceae bacterium; assembly: GCA_964389585.1. Lineage (GTDB taxonomy): Bacteria > Planctomycetota > Planctomycetia > Pirellulales > Pirellulaceae > Mariniblastus. The sequence goes on from CAYMFZ010000782.1 coordinate 19, forward strand.
TGCCGTCGACAAAATGCTTGACGACAACGAAACATTGAAGACTGCTGTGCAGCAAATCGAAGCCCAGTTTGGTAGCGGCTCGATCATGGCGCTTGGAAATGATTCCAATCAAGAGATTCGCGGCATCTCCACTGGAAGTCTCTCACTCGATATGGCTTTGGGTGGCAGTGGTCTTCCTTGCGGCCGAATCATCGAAGTCTACGGTCCTGAGTCCAGCGGTAAAACGACTTTGGCCCTTCACACCATCGCCGAAGCTCAAAAAGCAGGTGGCATCGCGGCGATTGTCGACGCGGAACACGCCTTTGATCCGACTTGGGCGAAGAAACTTGGCGTCTCGCTTGATACGTTGTTGGTTTCTCAGCCTAGCAGTGGTGAAGAGGCGATGCAGATCGTCGAGATGCTTGTTAAGTCAAACGCGGTCGATGTGATCGTGGTCGACTCGGTTGCGGCTTTGGTTCCCAAGAAGGAACTTGAAGGCGAAATTGGCGATTCGCACGTCGGCCTTCAAGCTCGTTTGATGAGTCAGTCGATGCGAAAGCTAACGGGTGCGATCGCTCGGAGTAAGACTTGCACGATCTTCATTAACCAGATTCGCGAAAAGATCGGCGTCATGTTTGGCAGCCCGGAGACAACTCCCGGTGGTCGCGCGTTGAAGTTCTACACTTCGGTTCGTATCGATGTTCGTCGCATCGGAGCTTTGAAAGATGGCGACATTCAAGTCGGTCAGCGAGTTAAGGCGAAGATCGTGAAAAACAAAGTCGCTCCGCCTTTCCGAATTGCTGAGTTCGACATGATGCACGATCACGGTATCAGTTACGAAGGTGATCTGTTGGATCTGGGCGTCGTTCACAAAATTGTGCAACGAAGCGGTTCGTGGTTTAAGTACAACGGTACTCATCTTGGCCAGGGTAAGGAAAAGGCTCGTCGATTCCTGGTTGAAAACAAAGATGTCTGCGAAGAAATTCGCTTGAAGGTGCTTGCCGCTGGCGGTTACGTTGAAGATATGAACGAAGTGCTTGAGGATATCGACAAGGAAGCCAAAACGCACAAGCCAAAGTCGTAGCGATTTTGGATTGCGACTTTAACAATATGTTGTAAGAACAATTAATTGTGCAACTTGTTTGATAATTAACGTCAAAGCCTGGCCGTTTGGTCAGGCTTTTTCTTTTTGAATATTCTCACGCCAAAGTAGATAGCCTCTTTGACGGTGAAGCCCGCCGTCTTCAAGATGTCTGCTGGCAGAGCAGTTGTTGCTCACTCGTTGGCTTCCAACGATCGGATCTTCTTTATTTGGCCGCGACACTCATTATCGTCCCACCGAAAAGTATCGGCTGATTTCACTTCCTGAGTGTTTATGCGACAGGGGTTCATTGAACGATACGGGATGGTGCTTGACCGGATAGTCGTTGATCACTCCGTGGTCAAAACGGAACCATCAAAAGACTCGACATCTTTAGAGATTGACAACTCTCTAGGCAGGTCACGTTATGATTGCGGAGCAATCAACGACTATCGATTCGCTTTTGGGAGGACTGAGTGTGCGATCAAAAGTCTCTGCATTTCGACCTTGCCCGCGAAACACTTGTCTGGAACGCGAGTTTTGCTAAACATCGTTGGACAGAATAAACATTGCTACGAAAAATCAGAACGGATCGGTTTTTCATGTTGATTTGCGTGAGGCTTCAACGCGGCTGGAAGAGATTCAACGATATTCGAAACGGAACTCGTTTCACCAACCGAATCAGCCTCAAAACAACGCTTGCCACTCCGTGCAGTTGACTAGATAGTCGTTGATCACTCCGTGGTCAAAACGGAACCATCAAAAGACTTGATATCTTTAGAGATTGACAACTCCCTAGGCAGGTCACGTTATGATTGCGGAGCAATCAACGACTATCGATTCGCTTTTGGGAGGACTGAGTGTGCGATCAAAAGTCTCTGCATTTCGACCTTGCCCGCGAAACACTTGTCTGGAACGCGAGTTTTGCTAAACATCGTTGGACAGAATAAACATTGCTACGAAAAATCAGAACGGATCGGTTTTTCATGTTGATTTGCGTGAGGCTTCAACGCGGCTGGAAGAGATTCAACGATATTCGAAACGGAACTCGTTTCACCAACCGAATCAGCCTCAAAACAACGCTTGCCACTCCGTGCAGTTGACTAGATAGTCGTTGATCACTCCGTGGTCAAAACGGAACCATCAAAAGACTTGATATCTTTAGAGATTGACAACTCCCTAGGCAGGTCACGTTATGA
>CAYMFZ010000783.1:0-2266 GCA_964389585.1 uncultured Pirellulaceae bacterium
TCGCGGCATACTCAAACTTTCGAAAGTGCTTCATCCAAAACCTGAAGCTGACGCTCCGGTAACTTGCCAAATTTTCGCCCAGATTCTTTTAGGCTGAGCAATGTATCCAACTTCGCTGCGATAAGATGCTTCAACTCGTGGACGGCATCACTAAGCGTTTCTCCGCAAGCTCCAACGCTGGCTTCGACAAATGTAACCAAAAAGTAGTCGTCAGATTGGTCTTCCTCTTGAACACACTCAACTACCAACTGAATCGGATGATTTAGCACATACCCTTCGACTGGGGCAAGCGACATCAGTGTGTAGGGGTATGGCTGACTTGATTCAATATGTGAATCAATTTGATCTCTGACGACAGTAAGCTGCGCCAGTATCTCTTGCTGACTTCTTAGCAAGCAACTCTCTAACGCAGTTGGTCCCGTAGCTGGGCCGCAAACATGCATGTTGCCCACAAGAGGATACCAGTCACCAGACTTCACTGAGTCACCATAGAAAATAGCTGCTGAGGATTTTCTAGTTGGTTTGCTGTCTGACGATGTTTTCCATGAACCAGTCATTTGCCCTCACTAGGTTGTCGGTTAGGTAGGAGTTGGAAATTACCGCATTTTCTGAGCAATGCAAAGTAGCTGAGTCGCCAGGTCCAATTTCAAATAGATTTACGAATTGATCGCGAACAATAAACTTCGAAGAATGATGCGTGAAGTTTGCTTCCGCAGACGGAGGCTGAATCCTTAGATCGAACGCGCTAACACTTGGGTAGTGCGCAGTTATCTCCGCGACAATGTTAGCGCCTTCGAATTCTGATATAAGATTCTTTAGAGCCCTAACACCCATCCTTTCGCCTGGAAAATGCTTAGGCGACTCAAAGAAATCTCTGGTTGCGACATCCACATAGAAGTGAGGCTTTTCATCCGAACCTATATCAACCAAAGCAATTAGCAGGTGCTTGGCTCCCGCAATTTTCAACTCTGCGTGTTTCCACTGACCCAAGTCTAACTCGTCACAACGCAACACAAAGTCGTCATCTCTAATTTGGGCGCAGCACCGAAACAGCTTGCAATTCGTTTGTGAAAGATCAGGGATTTCTATCATCGTCGTTCGTCGTGTTTTCAACCGAGAATGCAAAACACCCTCTTAAGTCTACACTTTTAGTTTCATTTGGAAAATACGTTTGTGAAGCTGAATCTTTGATCTTGGGTATCAATAATCCGCGTTCATCGGCTTGTTAGGTCAGTTTCTCCAGTTACCTCTTAGGTTTCTGACGGCTCCTTTGGGCGAGACATTCATTTGGCATCTCGACCATCCGCCCCATTAATTTTTTGTTGGATTTGCCAAAGCCCGTCGAAATGGAAGCGATCGTTCTTACGTCCCATCGAAGCACCAAGAGACTTTCGCAGCGTTCGCTCGTCGGTAACAGCCTCATAGCCGCGCTCAAGCATTTCGACGACCAACTGAGTTAGAGTGACTGGCCTGCCCAATTCCCTCAAGACAATCTCGGCAGCTTCAATTTGTGTTAGACCGTTCAGGCCAATGTCATCTGGCCCGTAGCTGGCAACAGCGAACAATGCAGGGATGTTGTTTCGGCCGCGCCGAATGCGTTTGATGTTCCCACGTTTGAGCATCTTAGACAGTGTGGCCCGTATCAGATTTTCATCTGTCTCGGGCCTCTCCAGCCGCTTCGTCAATTCAGAGACGGTGAACGTGGAGTCGTGAGGCACTACGTCCAGGATCAGAACCCGCATCGGAACGATCGGCTTAGGTTTGCCTTTCTGAGACGGCTTTTTCGTCAGCCGTTTTTGCAAACCGTTTATCTCGCCGAGTGTGACTTCGTATTCGAGCCGAGCCGCTTTGATAGCGTCGTCACGCTTCTCTCGTGCGAGCCGTCGCATTTCGCTAAAATCATTCATGCTGCGAATTTTTCGCGGCACAAATGTCCAGTCAAGACCGCTATTCATTGGCAACACAGTCATAGGACAGTACCCTTCGTTCAGGGCGGTGTCGTAAAAACCTTCCGTTGGCCGACCCTAGCTTTTCGTGATCGCACTCCAATACGAATACCACGACGCCAACCTTGTCTCCGCTTCGTTCGGCCCTCGACGTGAAGCGTCGCTCGTATTCGCTCTCTATCCAATCTTCTACCCGGAGCCGACCACGGTCACGCTCCGGTTTGGCGGGCTATTCAACGATGACGCCACTTCTCGATTTGTCACGTCCATCAACGCAGAGCCCGTTGACGACGACTCGTACCTTGCGCGTTGCAATACAC
>CAYMFZ010000784.1:0-2263 GCA_964389585.1 uncultured Pirellulaceae bacterium
TAGCTGAACCGTGTTGCTGCGATTGTTGACCGAAGGCTGCCCACTAATAGCTTTGATTTTGCAACGGGAGCCTTTAACTTCAACGATGCTAACCCGGTCGCAGTCGAGAACACGTCTGGCTTCATTGGCGATCTGCCTGGCTGTGTCTGAGTGATCAAGCGACCGGTGGATTTGATGAACATATTCATCAAGTTGCGAAGGACCAATCCGTTTGACTGTTGTTTTCGATTGAGCAATTGACGGATGGGAATTAGGCGTTTGACGGTTTGCGTTTTGGACTTTATCAGGAACCAAAATACTCGGCAGCTCGCATCCTTCAGCAGCCAGGCAGAATGATTTAAGTGTTTTCGCATGCGTCTCATAAACGTCAAGCGAGGCATCTTGAGGAAAGAACAGTTCGATCAATTCGATTGAGTCGTGCGTTCGAACAGATGACAAAATGATAAACGGGTTTTCGATTGTTGTCTGTTGCGATTTCGTTTTGTCGTTTTTTACTTTTGGCTCTACGACCAGGGCTTCTGTTTGTTGAATTGCGCGATTCAACAACTCAACATGATCGGCTTCACTGACACCAATCCGCAATCCTTCATGATTGGGAGATTGAATTTGGCAGATTGGTCGAAAAGGAAGTGAGCTGCAGCTCCACGCGATTGCGCTGACAGCACCAGTCTGATTTGTGACGAACGGAAGAAACTGTTGGTAGAACGCCAGTCGGTTGGGCGAAAGGCGGGCGAGTTGTCGAATTGTGTCTTGCGTTTTGATGCTCATCTTAAAACTAAATTTTGAGGCCGCAGACCGTTGTAGAAGTAAAGAACGGAAGTGAAAAGAAGCGATATTGCCTTTCAAAAGCCGACTCTTAACTATAATCAAGGATCGCCGATCTCATTTGACAGAACGTTCCAAATCGCTTGGATTGACGACAAAAACTCTAGTTTCGCCTCACTCTCAAACACCACCGACCAATTCCATGATTCAGCGAATTCGCCGAAATGCTGCACGGTTGAAGGAGCTAAGCGACGAAGACCTTTGCCAAAAAGGTTTGACGCTGAAATACCGAGCGACAATCGGCGCGACGATCAACCAACTTATCCCTGAAGCGTTTGCGTTGGTTTGCGAATCTGCCCGACGCAACATTGGCATGACACCATTTGATGTGCAACTGTTTGGTGGAGTTCAAATTGCTCGCGGGCACATCGCTGAAATGAAAACGGGAGAAGGCAAAACGTTGACCGCGACCTTGCCGACGTTTGTTCACGGGCTGTTCGAGCGTGGCGCACACGTCGTCACCGTCAACGACTATCTCGCGAAACGAGACTTCGAAATGATGTCTCCCGTTTACGAACGACTTGGAATGACCGTTGGCGTTATCCAATCAGACGACACGCCCGAATTGCGACGAGAAGCGTATCGCAAAGACGTTACGTACGGAACTGCGAAAGAGTTTGGCTTTGATTTTCTTCGAGATCGAATGAAAGTTACAGGTTCGAGCTCAAGACTTACGACGGAGGCTCAACGAGTCATGCGCGACTTGCAATTTGTGTTGGTCGACGAGGCAGATAGCGTGTTGATTGACGAGGCCCGTACACCGCTGATCATTGGCGTGATCAATCAGGCCGAAGAAGAAAAAAAGCGGATGATTTTTGGTTGGGCGGCTAGGCACGCCGACACGTTTAACGAGGCAACCGATTTTGAATACGACCACCAACGGCGAAAAGTCACCTTAGAAAATCGCGGCATCGAGCGACTCCGCAGATTGCCGCAGATCAACGCCACTCGGCAAGTTCCAATTCGACAGCTTTATGAGTACATGGAAAATGCGATCAAGGTGCGACGCGATTTTCATCTTGGGCAGCACTATGTTATTCGAGAAGGCAAAATTGCGATCGTCGACGAATTCACCGGACGAATTGCGGAAGGACGTCAATGGCAAGGTGGGATTCACCAGTCCGTCGAGGCCAAGGAAGAAATCGAAATCACTCCGGCGACTCAGCAAGGCGCCACGATTACATTGCAAACGTTTTTTCGAAGGTATCGAATTTTCGCGGGGATGTCCGGAACGGCTTGGACGAGTAGATCCGAATTCAAGAAGGTTTATAAGAAGCGAGTCATCTGCGTGCCGACCAACCGGCCAATCAATCGACACAAGTTGCCAACGAGAATCTTTGCCAGCGCTAATGCAAAATTCAACGCAGTCGTGGCGGAAATACAGAAGATCGCAAGTTCCGGACGAGCGATCTTAATTGGAACGCGAAGGGTTGAAAAA
>CAYMFZ010000785.1:0-2256 GCA_964389585.1 uncultured Pirellulaceae bacterium
AGGAAGTTGAAGACATGGAGAACGTTTGTTTATCTGTCGCTTTGATTCGTAAAACCTACAATCAAAGCCTTCGGTGGTTGGCAAGATTCAATCCATCTACAAAACAACTTGGTTTTGTGATTGGCCAACGATTGGATGATGAATCGTTTCGAGAAACGACGATTCGCGAAGTTGCTTGGGAATTGGAACTCGACCGCCAACGTGATTTTTTAGTTTCCAATATGGCTCAATTGAATCTTGAATTCATTGATCGAATCCCTGGGCATTACGAAAAATCGCACGTAACTGTTTCCTTTTACAACGTGGAGGTCTATCGAAAAGAAGTCGTAAAAGCGTTGGAGAGTGACCGATCAAATTTCTGGGTTTCATCCGAAGAGATTTGTAATGGGGTGACACGAGGGGGGCGTCGATTCGACCCAATGGTTCCCTACCTCATCAACCGTTCCAACGTGATTCAATATTGGGAATCTTCGTCAGGAAGCTAACGAACGACCCGAGTCGAATCAACAAATCGAAACAAAAAAACGAGTGCCAATCATTTTGGCACTCGTTTTTTTGTTGACCTTAAGATCATTTTTTTGGTGGATTTCTGAGATCGCGGCTAGTTAACGTTCTAGCAATTCAATCGACCAATAAGCAGAACAATCTAAACGGGTGATCACAATGAAGCGTTGGGCAATTTTAGCGTATGGTGTTTTCAGTTACGCACTGTTTCATGCTGTGTTTCTTTACGCAGTACTCTTCATTGGAAACTTGTTCATTTCCAATTCGCTTGATGGCGAGCCGAGGATGAGCTTGCTCCCAGCGATTTTAATTAACCTTGGGTTGTTGACCGCATTTGCGATTCAGCACAGCGGAATGGCTCGTCAGCCTTTTAAGGATTGGCTGACGAAGTTCATTCCTGAATCGGCAGAGCGAAGCACTTTTGTGCTGATGTCCAATGTCGCCATGATCTTGCTGTTTGCATTCTGGCAACCTTTGGGTGGTTCAATTTGGATGGCCGAGTCGCAAATAATGATTGTCGGAGCCTATGCACTTTACTTCACTGGCTGGGCAATCGTTCTCTATGCAACGTTTGCAATCTGCCACTTCGATTTGTTTGGGCTCCGCCAAGTTTGGATGCAATTTCGAGGGCAACCTTACAAACCTCATGTCTTTCGAATCCCCGCAGTCTACAAGATTGTTCGGCATCCACTTTACGTTGGCTGGCTAATGATTACCTGGGCGACTCCAACGATGACAGTTTCTCATTTGGTCTTCGCTATTGGCATTACAGGCTACATCTTGGCGGCAATTCAATTGGAAGAGCGTGATCTGATTCGGTGTTTTGGTTCAAAATACTCGCAATACCGGAAAAGTGTCCCCATGTTGATTCCCAGGTTTTTCCGAACGGCGAAGACTGTTCAATCTGCGTCAAACCCAATTCAATCTATGAACACTGGGACCAATCTGGATTCAGTCGTTCTTGATTCGGGTGTCTTTTCAAGAAAACAGTTCGAATCTCAGGGCGATTAATAGCGTCGATCTTCGTAAGAAACTTTTCATAAAAAAGTCTGTGGATCTTTTTTTGAATCCGTAGTTGATATCATTGAACTTAACCGAGGTGCTAAAAATGATGTCTGAAACTGAACCCAAATCCGAACAAGCTCGGATCGAAGAACTCATTGCATCGGCTGCGTCTGGTCAGCCAAATGCCTTGGGGGATTTGCTTCAATCGTTTCGCGATCAATTGATCCGAATTATCAAGTTTCGAATGGATCCTCGGCTCCGAGGTCGTTTGGATGTCGATGACGTTGTGCAAGACGCTTTTGTCGCGGCGACAGAGCGTTTCAGCACCTATGTTGAGAAACGAGAGATGCCATTTTTTCTTTGGCTTCGTTTCATCACGGTTCAGAAGCTGTTTCAAATGCACCGTCGGCACCTGGGAGTTAAGTCTCGTGATGCGGGACGGGAGATTTCGATTTACTCGTCGCCGTGCCCCCAAGCGACATCGGCGGTTTTGGCGGCCCATTTGCTGGGCAAACACACCAGTCCCAGTTTGGCTGCGATGCGAGCGGAGGCAACCAATCGAGTTGAAAAGGCTTTGAATTCAATGAACGAGGTCGACCGCGAAATCCTCGCGCTTCGTCGTTTCGAAAAACTAAAAAATGATCAGGTTGCGAAGTTATTGAATATTTCAAAAACTGCCGCGAGCAATCGCTACATCCGCGCACTCGAACGACTTCAAAAAGAAGTCAAAGAACTTGCATAGACTAG
>CAYMFZ010000786.1:0-2250 GCA_964389585.1 uncultured Pirellulaceae bacterium
CGGATTGAGTACCAACGCTTTTCGAATCTCCCTCGCCGCTACCTTGAGTCGCTCCTGAAGATTCCGACGTGCCGTTCGAGGAACTAACTACGTCGTTTTTTTTTGATGCAGCGGCTGGTTTCTTGACATCGACTTGCCGCATCTCAACACGTGAGCGAGAACTGGCTGGCGCCCGCCGAGCCGAAGTTGCTTTGGCGCCCCCTTTGGCCAAGCTATTAACCAAGTCGGAAATCGCATCCAGTTTTTCAAGATTGCAAATTCGAATCGCGGCAGCTTCCAACAAAGTTCGCGAATGGAGACTTGACTGCATTCGCACAACCGCGGAATCAAGTAGCTGAACAATTGTCAAAATGGTTTCCAACCCTAAATTCTCAGCCAGAGAATTCAAATGCTCGATGTCGGCGGCAGTGCAGTTAAGCAAAGTGTCTTCGCCGCAGCCGACTCGCACAGCCATCATGTCGCGAAAATATCCCAATAGTTGATCAGCCATCTGGCCTGCATCGACGCCTTCGGTCATCCCTCGATGAATCAAGTTGAGCGTTTCGGTAGGATCACCATTTGCCATGGCCGTTGCAATCGCGCCGATTCGCCCCATGTCGGCCGTACCAAGCAGTTGATGCACTTCGTCGATCGAAATCTCGGTTCCGCAAAACGAAAACAGTTGCTCCAGCAGCGACTGACTGTCTCGCATCGATCCGTTGGCTCTTCGTGCCAGCAACGCCAAAGCTTGTTCGTCCGCCGTGACGCCTTCGTTAGTCGCAATCTCTCGCAACCGATCAGCAATCTTGTCCGTCTGAACAGGCGAAAAATCAAAACGTTGACATCTCGACAAAACTGTAATCGGAATCTTTTGCGGATCGGTGGTGCAAAAGATAAATTTCACATGCCCGGGAGGCTCTTCTAAAGTTTTGAGTAACGCGTTGAAGGCCTGCATCGTAAGCATGTGAACTTCGTCGATGATGTAGATCTTGTACTTACACCGACTCGGCCGCACAGCCGCATTGGAACGGAGCTGGCGAATCTCATCGATTCCGCGGTTGCTCGCACCATCAATCTCAAGCACGTCAACGTCTTCGCCCGCGGAGACGGCCTCGCAAATATCACACTTACCGCAAGGCTCCTTGGTTGGTCCAGTCTCGCAATTGAGGCACTTCGCAAAAATCCTCGCGGAAGAAGTCTTGCCGACTCCACGAGCACCGGTAAACAAATAGGCGTGACCAACTCGATTCTTGTCGATGGCATTTGAAAGCGCCGTCGCGATGTGCCCCTGCCCAACAAGATCACCAAAAGATTGCGGACGGTATTTGAGAGCAACGACTTTGTAGGCGTCGGTGTTGTCGGCACTCGCCTCAGATTTTGAATTCATCGCGTCTGTTCTGTCTGAACCATGGAGTTTCAACCCGCGATTCTACCCGAATTCGGCGGGAAGTCGTAGCGCTCAGAGAAAGCAACAGACTGGATTAACTGCGGACCATTTCAAGAAGATCGAGAGTTCTTTCTTCGCGTTCTCTTCGAGGAGTTTTGACACCGCGACGTGTTTTCGGGCGTAAGATCAAGATGAAAATCAGAACTTAGAGTGTGGCTTTCGCCACGAAAAAAGTCTGCGGGTGAGAGAGCCCCGCACAAGAGTACCCCGCTTAGGGCTGCTCCATTTCTGGCCTGACCCAATTCACGGCTCCCCCTCGCGGAGCTCACTCACCAACAGACTTGTTGGGCCTTAAGTTTTATTCTCCGGGCTCCGATTCGTCAAACCATAATCTCTGCATTTCGATGCTTTCCATCCCGCCAACGCCGAGCAATCTCACACCAAAAAAGATTGTTGAAATGCATGCAACCCATCACCAAAGCCACAAAGCCGACTCGACTGGTCAGCACTTCCAGCGTCCGCTCAAACGTGTCTCCAGTTTCTCCAAAACGCAGAATCAAGGCGATGAAGCCGACATTCATCAGGTAAAAGCCCGCCAAGAAAAGCCGATTCACGGATTCGGCGGTCTTCAAGTCGCCCCAGCACTCAACTAAAAACGGCAGTCCATGCGAGTAAAGCGATTGGCCAACGTAAACGGTGAACGCGAGACTCAGGAGCAGGTAAAGCACGTGATTTAAAATCGCCATGATTCAACCTCCAATCTTCTGGGACTATCGTGGTCTGTCAAAGCTAATGTGACCAACTCCCACTGTGAGCGGATGGGACGTGAGTCCCCGGGTTAACGCACCCGGCCGCTTACGCGTCACGGCTCTGCACTTCAGGCC
>CAYMFZ010000787.1:0-1833 GCA_964389585.1 uncultured Pirellulaceae bacterium
AGACTTCTGGCGAAGTCCACTACAGGTTTTGAAATACCCTCTAAACAGACAAACGCAATTGCGAGCAACTGAAATCCAGTTTGCCACGCATTTCGTTTGCCCCCTCGAATTGAATCATCATCTGTCATTTGGTTTTCTCACGGGTAACTCTACCCTCGGCCCACCGTTTTAGTCCGGCCAATCGGTCTTTCCCAAGTTCGAAATACATAAACGGAAGCGATGCCAAATGGGATTCGAAGCTTGCACGTATTGCTTCGGTTTCCGACTCGGATGAACTGGCCGTTTTGCGAACCATATCGAGTCGCGACATTTCTTCTTCAAGCAGTTTGGCAATTAGCTGATGACCATGAATCGTTGGGTGTACGTGATCCAACATCGACTCACTGCCTACAATTCCGTCCGGCACACGTGATTCGAAAAACGACTTCACATCCACCAGTGCTACATCATAATCGGCTACAACACGTCTGATCGATTCGTACATTGGCTCAATGATCCTAAGCGGACAAATGTCTTCTTCTTTCGCGGCGAGCAAATGCTCCTTTGCTAATTCTATTTCGCCGATTTGATGGTAGGCCTGGCCGATTCGATAACGCAACTCAGCATGCTGTGGATTCAGTTTGAGTAGTGGCTTCAAGCGTTCAATCTCAGCTCGCCAATCAGAAATGGACTCGCCGCTTGTGACTTCTTGCCAAGCCTCTTCAAATCGCTGAACTTCGTCGGCAGTCAAACCCGCCCCAGATTCGCTTTTGAATGGGGATGCGTCTGCAAGGTTCGCGATCGGGTTACAAACAACAATTGGAACATCGGCCTCAATGGCAGCTTTCACCATTCGTCTCAAATTATGCTCGAAATGGTTGGCAATATTCTCTTTCCACTGAAGATCGCGTTTGTATTGAGAAAGCCCATTTCGAAAGTCCAATCGGGCCTCGACGTTCGCGGGCAGTTTTTCAAGTTCACTTGAATCTGTTTCTCTAACAACCAAACTTCGAAGAAAAGAGTACGTTCGAATCGATGACATCCGCTCGTGCGTTCGAGCAACCCACGGCGAAGTCGTCTTTACATCCGCGTAGGTTCTGTCTTCGAGAAACTCGTTATGTCCTGTGTAAAGTACGATTAAGTCGGGTTGATAATTGACAATTTCCTCAACGATAGGAGCCAACCGATAACTTGCGTACGAAACCCCGCCGCAATTGATCGCGTTCCAGTCTTTGGACGGATCGATGGCTTTGAGACGTAGCTCTAACCACGTCGGAAACGAGGTCTCAATCGCGAAGGGCCTGCCTTGGACTGTGGAGCCCCCAACACAGAAAATCCGAAACTCGTCTTTCGATTTAACAGCCGAAAAACCGTCGGGACAAAACAATGGAAACCGATTGGAGGCGATTTCGAATTGGGTTTTGGATTGATCGAGTTTGAATAACGGTCGAAGCTCAGTGAATCCAACGTAGGGATCAGCGACTGAGTCTGGCGGCTCCCATCCGATTCCCATTAACACAAATTCGAACAGTAAAAACGGCAACAATCCGACAAGGATTGCACCGACACGAAACCAGGTTGACCGCTGCCTGAAGCGATACGCTCCCGTGCGATTCCCAAACACAACCTACCCCAACAAAATTGCATGACCACTTCTGCTTCGATTCAAACGACGCTTCGACTCAAAAGCCATCCGAAAGTCTCCTCAGGACTCCTCCAAAGTATAATCCAAGATCGCAATTTCTTGTGTGAACTTTCGTTCCCAACTTTCGATAAACCCATTCGACGCGAACACAACCAGCGAAGAGAAACTAAGTATTGACTATTCACTGAAATGATTGGCCTGTAAAACTT
>CAYMFZ010000787.1:1843-2214 GCA_964389585.1 uncultured Pirellulaceae bacterium
CGATACGCTCCCGTGCGATTCCCAAACACAACCTACCCCAACAAATCTAAACACAGACGAAGTTTCGATTCAAATCCAAGAGAAGTGCAGAGTCGAAATGCGATTCGACCTTCCTGGTTGCCCGTTTAGTGAGTAACTTCTGCCGGAAGTTTCCAAGACTCACGCAAGACGCAATTTCAGCAAGCGTCTTACCGACAAAGGAATGCACTCAACGGCTTGGCAACTCTCGGCAAGAGTCACCCACTAAATTTCGCATCAACATTTCAAGGCTTCCGTTTAACTAAAAGCGACTTTGATTGAAAGCGACTTTGATTGAAAGCGACTTTGCAGTTCTCCTGAATCAAAACCAAATCCGACAGTCCCCTCAAGAC
>CAYMFZ010000788.1:0-2208 GCA_964389585.1 uncultured Pirellulaceae bacterium
TTGAGCCCGGTCACGAGCCACCCTGTCAGCCAGGGCCCACTAACTGTTCGGCCCATCGGTCGAACGTGTCTGCCAGAAATTCTGAGTGAGCGATCGAAGTCCCCGGCTCGTTGGCGACCATCCGATCCGCCACCGCGTGAACTTGCTTGATCGCCTCAATGTCTCGCATCTCCGCCAACACCGTCTTGAATTTCCCTTCTTGAATTCGATTGGAATAAGCCTCCAAGTCATCCTCAATATTCTGAAGCGTCTCCGCGTGAGCCTTTTGCCGTTTGACCAGCAACTTCATGCGTTCGACCGTGGCTGCTTTTAAGTCCGAATGTCGAGCACCAAAACCTTTCAGCGTCGAACCGTTGACATCTTTGGCCACGACCAACTCGCGTCGCGACATGGCCTTTAGCCGCTTAACAAAAGTGCTGCCTTCCAAATTCGCAATCAGCTTTTGAAGTTCTTCCGCAACCTTTTGAAACTCGGCCAGCAGTTCTTCTTGCGATTCAACCGCCGCGTCCATTTTCTGCGCCGCCGGGCAGGCACCGCCACCTTCTTTTTTCGAATGATCAGCCAGCGTCACGCTCGGCAAAGTAAATTTTGACGAACCGGAAGGTGGAGTGTCGCCTTCCTCATCGTCGGATTCTGATTCGTCAGGCTGCTCCATCGAAGACTCTTTAATTGAAATCGACGGTGGTTTTTGTGCGCCATCTCCTTCCTCATCTTCTTTCGATTTACCCGCTTTTGATTCTGGATTTTTTTGTCCCGGCAACGTTTGATCGCCGTTGACCGATGGCGAATTCGATTTAGATTCAGATTCCGACTCAGATGGTTCGCTTGAAGCCTCAGCCTCCGATGCATTTTTGAGCAAGTCCGCAACGGACGGCATTCTATTTTCGTGAATGTCTTTTAAGCTTTGAATCATCTCTGCTAATTTCTCAAGATGATCAACGCCAAAGTTTTCGTTTCGCGTTGCCTCCTTGACAAGTTTTTCACCTGCGTCGGTCAACGCACCGAGCCGCCGAGCCTGCGAACGCTCTGCCGCTGCCTGCGACTCAATTCGCCGTCGTGTATCGGGCCGATCCAACTCCTCCGCCGACATGTTTCGAATGTCAACGTTGGCTTTATAAAGCTGTTGTTCCATCTCGTAAGTTTCTAGCGATTGCTTGAACCATTCATTCAAACGTCGCGTCATCCAGATCGCGTGCTCGTCTTCACTGAGAACGAAAACGGTATAAGGCTGCGAATAGACTCGCTCACGATCAGGCAAATAATCTTCGGCGAACAAACGAAGCTGAACCGTTTGCGGCGCGATCTTTTCCCGACCCGGCGAAAACGTCGCGGTGATTTCCGAGATATCGGTTGCGTTGGGATTTCCCGCGTAAACAACTTTCTCGCCGATCGCGGCTTCGTCAGCAGAGGTCGGAGCCGGTTTTCCATTCCACTCCATCCCAATCGTTTTGACGCCATAGTCATCAGAAGCATCGATGACGAATGACAAAACATCTTTGACCATGATGACGCGTTGCTGTTCAAGCTCCCGACAAACAAGTGTCGGTGCCTCGTCTTCGGCAGATCGAATTTTCAACTTAAGCGGTGTCTTGGCCGTCAAACCAAGTCCGTCTTTCCAAGCCAACTCAAGCATCTTTGTTTCGGAAAGCAAAACCGCATTCGTCCGAATGTTTGAGCCATCAACTTTGATCGCCTCGCCATCAACCGTCGCAGAAGTCAGTGTTCTCGTCGCTTCGGCTTCGATCGAAACCTTACTGCCACTGACGGTCGTCAAACCACCACCACGTATCTCGCGATTGACTGGTTCGGTCCGTTGTAAATATTTTGGCAACTCAATCGTCGCCGCCAAAGTCGACAGCTCCGGGCGTGGCTGTGGGTCAATTTCGATCGACTCAAGCACGTCACCAATTCGCAAACTGACATTGGTTGGTGATTTAAGAGGAGGAAGTTCAAATTTGTATTCACCATCCTCCGCCGACGTATCGATTCGATGCTTGCCCACCCACGCTGAACCTGAATTCGGATTCCATCGCGAGCCGTCAGCAAGTTTTGCATCAAGTTCCGTATGCTCCGAAAGCGGCACCACTATTTTTGCCGGCAGCGGATCGACTTGGGTGAATGTGTAACGATCAATGTTCTTCCACGGCATAATCCAACGTTGAAGCGCGTTCGATCCTGCAGCAGGCACAAGCAACATCGCGGCAACGG
>CAYMFZ010000789.1:0-360 GCA_964389585.1 uncultured Pirellulaceae bacterium
GGCGCTTGCTCGTTACCGCAATCAAGATTTCTTTGTCGGGGAGAATATCATCGACAACTGGTCGATGATGCACGCTTGTTTTTTTCACGATCCGGCGATCATGTTTACTGCATCGCATACAAACTTAGTCGAAGGCAAATCGCTTGACCAATTGACACCTCATCCGTATCAACCAGCGGCATGGCGCAGCGAAACTGGAAAAGGCGCATTGATCGAGTTGCTGGTGAACGCAAACAGTTCGTTGATTCGAACTTGGGCGATTGAGCTATTTTTGAAGGAGCATAAGTCAGCGGTTGGCGAAATCAAACTTGAATCGCTGGTTGAAATTTCAAAAATGATGGCGCACTATAACCAAACCAT
>CAYMFZ010000789.1:370-2202 GCA_964389585.1 uncultured Pirellulaceae bacterium
TTGAAATGCTCGCCAGTCCAGATCCCCAACTGCAAGATTTTGCTCAAAACGTTTTTGCTGGTCATCCTGCGCTTCCGACGCTAACCGTCGAGCAATGGTTGAACTTAATTGACTCATCAAGCGTCAATCTTCTGGCGCTAATCTGTCAGTCGATGAAGAAGCATGTTTCCGAAGAACGAATGGCCGACAACCAGTTGATTCAATTGACCAATGCGAAACAGGCACCTGCCTCCCAACTCGGTTTTGAATTGCTTCAGTCTCGAAATCTGCGAAAGCCCGTTTCTAAAAACGAATTAATCCAATTGGCCGATTGCCAATGCTCCCAACAGGCTGAAACAATTACGGCTTGGGCTTTGGAACAGATTTGTCAGCGAAATGAATACGACGCCGATTCAGTGATCGAGTTTTTTGATGCTCTATCGAGGCGAACACGTAATGCGGCAATGAACTGGCTTCAAAATTCTGACTCGCCT
Organism: uncultured Pirellulaceae bacterium; assembly: GCA_964389585.1. GTDB lineage: Bacteria > Planctomycetota > Planctomycetia > Pirellulales > Pirellulaceae > Mariniblastus. The sequence goes on from CAYMFZ010000789.1 coordinate 844, forward strand.
GGATTTAATGACCCATTGCTTTGGTCACGATTGATTGAAACACCCTTTGACGATGTCAAGATTCAGCTGATCGAGTTATTAAATAGACGCGAAACTCGACCAGCAGATGAATCAGATCAGTTTGCCTCGGTTTGGGTCTCGGTCATTCTTGGTGTTCATCGCGGGGGGCGAACAAAACCAAAAGCGATCAATCAGCTTGCCAATCAAATTATCCGCAAACCGAGCGAAACAGATTCACTGCTGCCGGTATTGGCCGTCGCAATCCGCTCCACGCGATCTCCTGAGATGCGCAACGCACTTTCAGCCGTTGTCAGGTTGGCTAGATCGTCACCTGAACTATTGCCGAAGATCCAAGCTCTCATTCCCGAGTTGGAATTCGACATAGGTGAGGATTCTCAAACCCTGGAGGCTCCCGCGTGAACCTCAAACTCAAATATCTTGGTCGATCTGGGATGGTCAATTCTGGCAGCCAACGAATCTTGCAAATGGCTCCGAATCTTGATCGAGACAAAGTCTCTTTTGACGCGCCATTGAAACATCCGTTGAGATTCCGCGAGGCGATCAGCGCACTTCACGACATTGTGATCAACGATTTAACGTTCGTCCCGCGTGACAAATCGGACTATGAAGCTTGGAAAGCACAACAAGTCCGTCAGGAAAATTCCATTCGTCAGCAAGCCAAAAAAGAGAAGCGCGATGAGATTGCGAGGAACAAGAACAACAAACCGTCGAAGGAACTTCAGAAAAACTACAAGGCAGCACTCAAGAGGTACTGGAGCTCACGTCGCGATTTGAATTCCTACTTGCGAAAAAATAACGCGGCGTTGTGGCGAAAGTTGATGCCTTACGATCCGGTGATTACCGTCGCCGATGACGTGCTGATGTTCGAGTGCTTTTCGTCTGATGAATCAAGTTATGGCTGTCTTTCGATCGACCGAAGCAGTTTCGGATACTCATCAAATGTTAGTCGCGGCACGACAAACGTTGATTACTCTTGGGATCTTTACGATAACTTTCAAACGCTTCGAACGTATCGTGAAACGCGGTTCAATATTAACCCTGACGGCTTTAATGTCCGCACGACTGACCAATCTGATTTTCACGAAGAGAAAATAGATCTTCCCGATGGCTGGCTGCGTGGATTTATGTCGCTGCAGTCAGCGATGAGCCTGCCCATGCGAAAAGTTTCGCTGTCGGTTGGGGCAGTCTACTCCCTCTTGGCGTTCTTGAAACGAAACAAAGCCAAGAAAAGTCCCCGAGCGATTCGTTTTGAACTGGCCGACGGCAAGGCTCCTCGGATGATTCTCGAGCCATGGGAGCGAGAGATTGTGTCGAAAGAAACGATCTACAACGGTCCGA
>CAYMFZ010000790.1:0-2197 GCA_964389585.1 uncultured Pirellulaceae bacterium
GCTTTGGCCCGCGCCGGATTCTATTCTCGCTCCGAGTTTATCTCGAAGCTGTCCAGTGACGTCGAAGGTGTCCAGCGAACTGAGGGTCGGAAACTTCAAAGCTTGAAAGACTCGTCGTACGACGCTTGGATCAAGTACTATCGCCCGGACGAAAACTCTTCGAACACGCGGATCAGCTACTACTCAAAAGGAGCCGTCGTTGCGTTTTTGCTTGATGCAAAAATTCGAAAGCTGACCAAGGGAAAGAAGAGTTTGGACGACTTGATGCGGAAGATGTTCAAGGAGTATTCAAAATCAGGATTCACTTCGAAACAATTTCGGAAAACTGCGAGCGACATTGCAGGCGAAGACTTGACCGATTGGTTTGTCAGCGCGATCGATTCGACGGACGAACTGGACTACTCCGACATAGAGGCACTTGGCATTGTCGTGCCAAACAAAAAGGAATCACCCAAGAAAAGTGCGAAAGAAGATTCTGATGAAAAACCCAGAAAGAAACGTGGTCGAAGATCGAAGAAGGACATCGAGGCGTTGAAAAAAGTTCTGGGTGGTGCCGCTGGCGACAAGGATGCAAAATCGAAACCAAACGATGCGGAGAAAGACTCTGATGAAAAAGCGAATGCCAAAGTAAAATCCCGATTGAGTAAAAATATTGGCGAGACCTCCCAAACCGCCCCAAAGAAGCCGGGCCGTCCTTGGCTTGGGTTCAGTTCGTCAGGCGGCACGGTCTCCAACGTTCGGCCCGATTCTCCTGCCGCTGACATTGGTCTAAACAATGGCGATGAAGTCATTGCAGTCGACGGCTACCGCGTGACGAGCTCCGTCGATTCTCGACTTTCGAATTACAAAATTGGCGATGAGATGGAACTGTTGGTGGCTCGCCGCGGCAGAATGATGACGCTGACGTTGACCGTCGGTGAGCGACGATCAGAAAGTTGGCGTCTGCGACTTGAGTCGAAGCCTTCAAAGGCTCAGCAGAAACAATTGGACCTGTGGCTGGGTGCTGACGACGAAGACTAGTGTTTCGTCGAAGCTAACATTTAGGATAAGCCGCAGTGCGTTAGCACCCGGTTCCGTCGCAATGCGTTAGCACGTTAGCACCCGGTTCAGCCGCAGTGCGTTAGCACCCGGTTCAGCCGCGTAAAACCGGACGCCAACGCGTGGCGGCTGGTTTTTAGCAGCCATAAACTTTAAGGCTGTCAAACCACTTGAAATCACGCGCACCGTGAACCACTGGCCTACGAAGCCTTGGCTGATTTCATAAGTCGATAGCCAAACATTCGCATAATTCCTATCGCAATGATGATGACCAGCATCGCGGAGGCGGTGAACTGAAGCGGAATGATCCAATCGTCATCGCGCAAAACAGCTTGCCCGTTCACGAGGTAAACGAAGCACGCAACGATGCCGAGTCCGGCGAGAGCACTACCAACCAAAATTACTGGCGACCAAACCAGAAAGCTTCTCTTGCTCGAACAGAGAATGAGAACGGCAGGCAGAACAAACACAAGCCCGATCAAGAAAAAGACTCCAGCGAACGCTCCACTTGCCGCCCAGATATCGGCCTGCCGATTTCCAATCAACGCGGGCAACTGCAATGCAGCAACTGTGAATGCGATCAGACCAGTCGCAAGCATCAGTCCGCTAATCGTGACTGGTTGACGCGTTGGTAGTGTGGCCGAATCAATGGGTGCCAATACTCGTGAAGCAAAAAAGCGCAACACGATCAACGGTACACACATCGCGAGAAACAACAGCGGAATCCAACCGATGTAGTAAAGCTGCTCTCGGTTGCGTAGATTCAAACCGATATCAGTATCAAACGTGCTGCTATATCCGAGCAACCACGAGGCAAAAAGTACGATCGTCGCCACGAACAATATCTGAAGTCGTGTAATAAACGACTGACTGCTAAGAACGGTCCAAATCGAAAGCACAGCCACTTCGGCGAGAACCACGGCGAACAATGAGACGGAGATCGAACTCTCAAAACTCGATTTCGGCGACTCTAACAATGGATAGATGACACGGTTGGTAAGCACCATCAAGAATCCCAAAATCGCCAACAAGACGATCGCCAGTTTATCGTCGCGTTCTCGAATCAAGTTTTTGAAGCGTTCATTCACGCTGCTGATTTTAATCGTGAACTGGAATCGTTGCACGCATGAGCCCGGTTGTGACGGGAGAACTGCAAAGT
>CAYMFZ010000791.1:0-2163 GCA_964389585.1 uncultured Pirellulaceae bacterium
CCCGGACATCGTTAATGTTGGCCATCAGCCAAAACAACCGGTTCCGTTCAGCCACAAACTGCACGCGGGTCAACTCAAGCTTGATTGTCGCTACTGCCACAACACGGTCGAGAAGGCTGGCCATGCGGCGATTCCTCCTTCCGCAACATGTGGAAACTGCCACGGTGGCAACCGAGTTACCGGTGGTGAAGCCGGCATGACAGGCCGCGATCTGGGAGTCGTGCATTACGAAAGTTCGCTGCTAGAACCAATCCGCGTCAGTTTGGAAACAGGCGATCCAGTCATGTGGGAGCGAGTCCACGACCTGCCGGATTTTGTGTACTTCAACCACAGCGCGCATATCAACAAAGGTGTTAGCTGTGTTTCGTGTCACGGACGGATCGACACGATGGAAGTCGTCACGCAAGTCGAGTCACTTTCCATGAAGTGGTGCCTGGACTGTCACCGCAATCCAACGCCACACATTCGCGATCCAAACCTGGTCACGCAACTTGATTTGGAAATCGAAAACCCGGAAGAGTATGGCAAAGAGTGGGCTGAGAAGAACGGCGTCAACACGAACATCAGTTGCTCGACTTGCCACCGCTAATTGAGTGACCGTCGGTCGACCAGACGCAACGAAACACTATCAGGACAACGAAAAACTTGTCGTGACAGGCAACTGTCAAACAAATTTCATTCGAAGCAAACGATAACATGAATAAACCGCGTACAGATAAAATGGATGTCACTGACCTGGAGCAGTTGGCAGGATCGCCAGATTTTGAATCAGCGATCGATCGCGATTTCGGAACTGCGACTGACAACCATCAGGATGGCGTTTCGCGCCGACGCTGGTTGCAAATCATGGGTGCGTCGTTAGCGCTGGGCGGATCTGTCGGTTGCCGATATGAAGAAGAGAAGATCGCGCCGTTTGCCTTTCGTCCGCAAAATCGAATCCCTGGCATCCCTGAAAAATTCGCAACGCTATTGGATTTCGCTGGCGTCGCTCAACCGATCGTTTCGACAAACTACGACGGTCGCCCGATCAAGCTTGACGGCAACCCAGACCATCCGGCTTCGCTAGGTGCATCGTCAGCATTCACGCAAGCTCGGATCCTCGAGTTTTATGATCCGGATCGTTTGCGTGAGCCACTAAAGAAAGATAACGAAACGTTTACCGAGACGACTTGGGAAGCCATTGAGTCCGCCTTCAAGCCGGCATTGTCGGCCGCTAATCTGAACAACGTTGTTGTGCTGGCCCAGCCAACTTCGTCGCCAAGCCTCATGCGTTTGCAAGAAGAGTTCACCAAGCGTGGTGGTGCTTGGTTGACCTACGCTCCGATCTCAGACGACAACGCGCGAGCAGGTTCGAAGCTGGCGTTCGGCAAAGCCGTTCGTTCGCACTTCAAATTAGATGAAGCCAAGGTCATCGTCTCTCTGGATGCCGATCCTTTGCTGATGGATCCTGCGGCGATCACCAATAGTATTTCGTTCGCCAAAGGACGCGATGCTGATCACAAAAAGATGAGCCGCTTGTATGCGGTCGAAAGCCAGTTCACGACAACGGGCGGAGCAGCAGATCATCGACTGTCCGTTCCAAGTGCAAAAATCGCCGGCTTTGCGGCCTCATTGGCAACGGCCATAGAGGCAGCTTCTCCTGGCGGAACCGTCGACAAGAGCCTGCCGTATCGTCAACGTTTGTTGGCCGCGATGGCGCAAGACCTTGTCGACAATCAGGGTGCCGGTGCGATCATCGTTGGTGAATACCAACCTGCCGAAGTCCACGCGTTGGCCCACAGCCTCAACGAAAAATTGGGCAACAACGGCAAGTCCATTCAATTCTCCGATCTGCCTGATCCGGGCCGTTCGTCCATGGAGTCGATTCAGGATTTCGCCGCCCAACTCTCTGGTGGTGTTGAAACCGTTGTGATTCTCGGTGGCAATCCAGTTTACGACGCACCGCGATCGTTGAAGCTTGGCGAGTTGCTGTCGGCTGCGAAAAACTCGATTCACATCAGTTGCGAGAAAAACGAAACCAGCCTCGTTTGTGGTTGGGTCAGCAACATGGCTCATCCGCTAGAAGTCTGGAAAGACGGGTTCGCTTTTGATGGTTCGGTCTGCATTGGCCAACCGCTGATCAACCCACTATTCGGCGGCAAGTCGGACATCGAAACACTGGCT
>CAYMFZ010000792.1:0-2155 GCA_964389585.1 uncultured Pirellulaceae bacterium
TGCACGGATGCTGGATGCAAAAAACATGCTGAAACAAATTCCAAACCGATCCGTGAAAATCTGTGTTTCATCCGTGGCTAAAAACTCTTCGACAAGGCTAAACGCAACAACTGGTGATCAATTTCTTAAAAGCCACAGATTGAACACGGATCTGCACGGATGCTGGATGCAAAAAACATGCTGAAACAAATTCCAAACCGATCCGTGGACATCTGTGTTTCATCCGTGGCTAAGAATTCATCGAACAGGCGTTGGAAACGCTGAAACGCTGAAACACGAATCCTGACAACTAGCTGCTAGCGACAAACACCACCGCTCTTTGAAAGATTAGACTGCGACAATTACAAACGCTTTGAGTCACTAGGGAATGAGTAGCATGACCCAATTGGTTAACGCTGATGTCACTGAAGCGATCATCGGATCAGCATTCGAAGTTCACAACGTGCTTGGCCATGGCTTCCTCGAAAAGGTCTACCAGAAATCACTGCAGGTTGAATTGATAAAGCGCGGATACAAATGCGAAATTGAACACAAGATCTTGGTCAACTACAAGAATGCAATCGTGGGAGAATATTTCGCCGATCTGTTCGTTGATCAATCCGTCGTCGTTGAACTAAAAGTTGCCAAGACATACAACTCGTTCGACGAAGCTCAATTGCTCAACCAATTGAAGGCCTCAAGGATAAGGGTTGGCTTACTCGTCAATTTTGGTCGCGACAAAGTCGAATTCAAACGCATGGTCGTGTGAACGCCCGCGATACAAAGTCGTATTTTTAGCTACGAGTCTATGGACATCCGCGGCAGCAAGTCAAAAGTAAAGGCCACGGATTGAACACGGATCTGCACGGATGTTGGATGCAGCAAACATGCTGAAACAAATTCCGCACCGATCCGTGGACATCTGTGTTTCATCCGTGGCTAATCATTTCGCATACTCATTCCGTGACGAATGGCCTCGCAAAAGAATCAGAGAACCACGAACTCGAATTCAATTCGTCGCGACTGCCTCGTCAGAATTCTGCTCGATTTCTGTTACGCCGGTTTGTAAAGCCAGATTCATTCGACAGGCCCAACGTCCATTGGAATCGCCTTGAACGGTCCAGTGAGGCTGAACGCAAACGGATTGATGAACGAGTTCGAAACCTGATTCGGATTGGCTGACGGTCTGAACTGGATAGGCCATGATTCCGCCTGGCTGATCAAACGAAAGACCGACTTCAAGACCCAGCCAGCCATCGGTCAGCTTCAGCATCTGAGCTTCATCAAGATTCAAAATCGAACCAAGGTCACCAAGTCGTTTCCCTGATTCGTCGCTGAAGAAACGATCGTCTTGTCCGTCCGGCATGCCTGCAAAATTGCACTCAACGCCAAAGTGAAAAGTCCTGTCTTGCGGCAAACCCTCAATCAGATAGGCGACTTCCAAAACGTTGGAACCCGCGTTGAGCGTGATTCCTTTCTTGATGGTCAGCGGAACACCCCACGCGTTGCCTTCTCGTGTCATCAAAACTTGAATTCGATCTGGGTTCCGTCGCACCACTGCCGAATACTCTCCGTCGGCAAAATCGCCTCGCTCAGTAGCTTGGCTCTTCTGCATCGACTCCGCATCAACGTCTTCGTCCCAAAAATGATCGACCAATGAGTTCCGCAAACGACTGTCGTATTGCAAACGCTCGTCGAGATCGGCTTGCTTGAATACGACAAGATCGTGGATACTCGCGGCTTGATCGCTGTTTTGATTCTCGCCCTGAAGAACTTTTGCGTGATAGAGCTCCGGTCGCCGCTGGATGGTTGCACCCAAGTTGTGCCCAATGTCGCAGAGGTCAAGCTCGTAAATCTGCCCGCCTTGCTGAGCCGAAATCCAACTGACGACTTTCTCGTTAGCAAGTCGGATTTCTGTTCGGCCATCGAAGTTGTAGTCTTCCGAAGTCGCTTCAACCCAAGCGTCCGGACGACCCATCGCTTTTTCAAGCATCGTTTCAGCGGCGATCAAATGTTGGTAAACCGCATTGCGTAAATGCGGAAGATAAATTCCTCCGAATGCACCATGCCAGTAACTGCAATTGCACTGGCCTTGGTAAAGATGATCCTGAGCGACATCGAGGACTTGCTGATTACAACCCGCGTCGGTCGCTCGTTGAAGAAGTCCGCTGACATA
>CAYMFZ010000793.1:0-1782 GCA_964389585.1 uncultured Pirellulaceae bacterium
CTCTTACGCTTCGCCAACTATCTATCGCGACAATGAACGAGAGTTTTTGGTAACCCACGGAGCCGACTATGTAATTGGGCATTCGCTGGAAGATGGTTCTGAGTTGTGGAGGTGCGGCGGATTCAATCCAAAGGGTCCGGAATACAACAAGTACCTTCGCTTTGTTTCTTCGCCCAGTTGCGCTGACGGATTGATTGTGGTGCCGACTGCCAAACGCCGCTCTGTGGTCGGGTTGCGTGTTGACTTGAAGGGCAATGTGACCAACGACGATTCAAACTTTCACTGGAAACGTGAAAAGGGAACGCCTGACGTTTCGACACCGTTGATTTACAAGGATCTAGTTTTCCTCGCAGGCGAGAAAGGGACTTTGAGTTGTCTCGATGCGAAAACGGGTGAGCAGAAGTATCGTGAGCGACTGATGGCAGACCGACAGCGGGCAACGCCAGTCGCCGCCGGTGACCATGTCTATATCGCTTCGCGCGATGGGACGATTTTTGTCATCAAGGCATCCGACACGCTCGAAGTCGTCAGCGAAAACAAGCTTGGGGAAGAGCTTACCGCTTCACCGGCGATTTCAAACGGCACCGTTTTCATTCGAACCTTTGACGCACTTTATGCATTCGGGGATTCAACAAACCAAATGTCAAAGAAAAACTCGGACGTGGCGGCTGCCAATGAACCGAAGGGCAACGTTCGATATTCGATTGTGATTCATGGTGGAGCAGGGAGTAGCGCGAAGGGTGTTCCTCAAGCAAGAGTTGATCAACGCTTGGCCTCGCTGCAAACGGCTTTGGCCAAGGGGACGTCGATCTTAGAGTCTGGCGGCTCGTCGCTTGATGCGGTTGAAAGCGTAATCCAAATATTGGAAGACGACGCTCAATTCAATGCGGGCAAAGGGGCTGTCTTCAACGCCGCGGGCAGTCACGAACTTGACGCCTCGATCATGTCTGGCAAAGACAAGAGTTGTGGTGCGGTGGCTGGAGTTTCAACCGTCAAAAATCCAATCAAGCTCGCCCGATTGGTGATGACTGAAACGCGACATGTTTTATTGGCAGGGCAGGGGGCTGAAGAATTTGCCATCCAGCAAAAGGTGGAGCTCGTTGAGCCGACCTATTTCGACACGCCTCGTGGCAAAAGATCTTGGGAACGGTACAAGCTCAGAAAATCCGGCACGGGATTGTTCAGCATTGAACGACCAGGAGCATCCAAAAAGCAAGTTGCAACAGTTACTCCTTTTGAACCTCATTGGAATATCGGAACCGTTGGCTGCGTTGCACTTGATTCGGAAGGAAACATCGCCGCAGGAACTTCAACAGGCGGGATGACAAACAAAAAGTTCGGACGCGTTGGTGACAGCCCGATCATTGGGGCAGGAACTTACGCGGACAATACAACTTGCGGTGTGTCCGCGACGGGAATCGGCGAACAGTACATTCGCAACGCGGTTGCCTACGATATCTCGGCGCAAATGAAATACAAAAACGTCTCGCTTCAATCAGCAATCGAAGACAACTTGAACAACCGATTAGATAAAAACGATGGCGGCTTGATCGCCGTTGATCGTGATGGAAACATCGCGATGGGTTTCAATACATCTGGAATGGCAAGAGCCGCCGCCGATTCCAATGGGCGATATGAGGTTCTTTGGGGTGAACACAAACTCCTTGAACGAAGTGAAGGATCAGAAGATTAATCTTCAAAAGAATAAAACTAGAAAGTCAATTTATCTAAGAGGATGTTGATCTAAGAGGATGTTGAGTCTTTTGGTGGTTCCGTTTTGAC
>CAYMFZ010000793.1:1792-2143 GCA_964389585.1 uncultured Pirellulaceae bacterium
ACTATCGATAGTCGTTGATTTCTCCGAAATCAAAACGAGCCAACCAATAGACCTCCATACTTTACGATCAAAGTAAACCGATCAGACCGATAAAAATGGTTGCAAAGCGAACTGGTGTTGAAATCAACACTTAAAAGCTTTCAAAGTCGAAATTAGAATTCGACTTTCATTGAGATTCTTCCCAACCCTGTGAGCCGTAGGCGCTAGCCTCGGGCTTGTCGTACGGGTGGCGTATTTTGCTGGCTGTTCCGGCCCGAGGCTAGCGCCCAATGGCCCTCACTTTAAATTTATGGGCTGAGCCTACACGGCATTTATTACATCCTTCAGGAAGGCTCGCTACCAGCTCGGAGA
>CAYMFZ010000794.1:0-2141 GCA_964389585.1 uncultured Pirellulaceae bacterium
ACCCCCTGGTCCCAAACCAGGTGCGCTAGCCAGACTGCGCTACACCCCGAAGTGTTAAAAGAGATCCAGCCATAAATGCCCAGTTCCCTCTCGTTCTCACATAACTTTACAGACCAGCCCCAATTCATGCAATCGGGTTTTGGCCCTGAAATGGCTTTAATTCAAAAGTGAATTCAATCAGCCAGAGTCTTGTTGGGTTTTCCCAATTCGAGTCAGGCCGCATGTGGTTTTTGGCCTGAATTAGCACCCGCCAAAATCTCACGAAGCCTCTCAAACTCGGCGTGATTCGAATAGTGGATCACGATTTGGCCACGTTCCTTTGCACCGGGCTTGATTGAAACCTTGGTTCCCAAAGCTGATTTAAAGTCTTGCTGAAGGGACTCGATTTGGCGGTCACGGGTTCGCCTTTTTCTGGTCGCTGTGCTGATTCCAAACGAATCTTCAGCGGCGATCTTGTCTGATACCGCTCGTTCAGTGGCTCGAACGCTCATTCCTTCCTTGATAATCTCATTACAAAAATCAAGTTGAATCTGCTCGTCGCCCAGGGGCAGCAACGCTCGTGCATGGCCTGCGGAGATTTGGCCAGTTTGCAAAGACTCCTGGATGGGAGCTGGCAACTCGAGCAGCCGCATCAAATTGGCAATCGTGGAACGATCAATTTTCAAACGACTTGACAAGCCTTCTTGAGTTCAGCGATGATCATCATTGTAACGACGGTATGAAAGAGCTTTCTCGATCGGATTAAGGTCTTTTCGTTGCAAGTTCTCAACGATCGCAAGTTCTGAAACCAAACGATCATCGGCTTCTCGGATTCGGGCTGGAATCGTTTGCCAGTTGGCCTTTATTGCAGCACGTAATCGACGCTCGCCACTGATGAGTTGATAACGTCCGTCAACAACCCTGACAAGAATCGGCTGTAGAATATCGTGCTCTTTCAAGCTCTCTGCAAGTGAAGCAATCTCCGTTTCGCCAAATACACGTCGTGGCTGAAAGGGATTGTCTTCGATCTCGTAAACGCCAAGATGAAGAACACTGCCTTCCTCGGGTTCGGAAGGAGAGTCATCGCGAGGAATCGGAGCGACTTCTGGTGCGTAGTTGTCAACAACAGCAACCGAGTCATCACCATCCGGATCGCGCGTTGAGTTCAGCAAGTTTTCGAGACCACGTCCCAATCGTTTCTTTCTAGTCACGTTCCAAAACCTCCATGCAAAGTTCTATGTAAGCTCGTGTTCCACGCGATCGAGGAGCGTACTCAAGCACGCTCATTCCATGACTCGGCGCTTCGGTGACATTCACGTCCCGAGGAACGACGGTATCGAAAACAACTTCTCCAAAAAACTCTCGAACCTCGTCATCGACCTCGGCCGTCAGCTCAAGCGACTGGTCGTACATCGTCAGCAAGATTCCACCAAATGTTAGTTGCCCAGGACGATCAAGCATCACCTTGCGGATCAAGTCGATCATCTGAGCCAATCCTTCCATCGCGAAGTATTCACACTGAATAGGCATGAAGACTTCGTTGGATGCCGCGAGCGCCGTTTGTGTTAGGTGCCCAAGCGAAGGTGGGCAGTCAATCAATACGTAATCGTAAAGTGACGTTCCGCTAGCAAGGTGTTCCACGAGTAAGGTTGACTCTTCTGAGTCCGCAGTAGCTAGCATGTCGATATCGCGAAACGACTTGGCTCCAGGAAGAAGGCTGAGCCCATCAAACTTCGTTTCGAGAACGCTGTGGCGAATCGCTTGATCAATGACCATTGGGTGTCGCTCAACCGGCTCGCAACCGACGCCAGAGGTGGCATTGCACTGTGGATCCATGTCGACGAGTAGCGTCTTCTGCCCCGCCATTGCGAGCGCAGCGGCCAGATTGATCGAAGTCGTTGTTTTACCGACTCCGCCCTTCTGATTCGCAATGCAAAGCGTTCGGCTCAAGCTACCGTTCCCTGGTTTCGATGTGAATTCCATTTCACTCGTATTTTTGCGATGTTTCCCGCATCAGATACGGCGAACAATTTGCAAAAATTTCGTCAACGAAAGTTATCACCTCGCGTCAGATTCTCAAATGCCAATCGAATGTTGCTTGCAGACGGCGAAATCCCTGTGGGGACGTATCAACTCGGTGCGGCTACCGGCCGTCATCACAC
>CAYMFZ010000795.1:0-2135 GCA_964389585.1 uncultured Pirellulaceae bacterium
CGCTTGATCTATAGTTGGATTCTGATTCGTCCGGGGATTGAGGGTTCATATCGTTGTGGCACTCAAATTCTAAGGCTTTGCGGGACAAGCTGACAGTCTGGCTGCCTGCTCAAACTGATTCCATGTTTTAACCTTTCAAGTTCCTCGCGCATGTCCATTGAGCTTAATCTTCGTCGTCCTCTACTCATTGAGATTGGGCAGGGCGTTGTCCGATGGTTCTTTCGTTTGTCGTTGACGGTTCTTTATCGAATTCGCGTTCATGGATTGGAAAAGTATCCAAAGCATGACGGCTTGTTGGTTTGCTCGAATCACCAGAGCTTCCTTGATCCGCTTATTCTGGGCGTCGTATGTCCTCGGCCCGTGAACTATCTCGGTCGAAAAAGTCTTTTCAAATTCTCGTTGATGTCTTGGTTTTTGACTTGGAACGACACGATCGCGATCGACCGATCTGCCACTGGAATCGGTGGAATGAAAGAAACGCTTCGCCGAATCAAACGTGGTGAGTCGGTTGTTATGTTTCCTGAGGGCACACGAACTCCTGATGGAGAGTTTCACAAGTTGATGCTCGGGTTCTGCGCCGTCGCAAAGCGTTCGCGATCGACGCTGATGCCAATTGGATTTGATGGCGCGTTTCAGGCTTATTCGCGAGATATGAAGTTCCCACTTCCTGGACGAATTCACGTTGTGATGGGTGAGCCAATTACTTACGAAGACTATGAGTCGCTTACCGATCAGGAGACAACCGACCTACTCGAAAGTCGCATTCGAATTTGTTTCGAGGAAGCCCGTCATCGTTGGCGGCATTCGCAAAGAAGGTAAGCAAGCGCTCAATAAACTGGCGGTAGACACAAAGTTCCAAAACACAACGGAATTTCTTTCTTAAGTTAAGCATCAACTGCCGCTTCGTAACCCTTTATTTTTTCAAGCAATCTGTCCGCATGATTGTAGATTTCTCGAGTCAAATTAATCGGAATTCTTTCGACATTTTTATCGGCATCGAGGAGACCAAGGAATTTTTGCTTACCATTAAAAAGGAGACGGCAGATTGGCTTTCGGTTGTTGTCGTCAAGCAAGATTCCACAATAGCTTTTCGTGTCACGTAGAACGATGCGACCGGGATCAACGTCACGTGCGAGGATTGCGCGGACGATGTGAAACCCCTCAATTTCGTCATGGGTCGTTTCAATCCCATTTTCTTTTTCCGTTTCTTCGCCACTCGACTGACCAACCTCAATCCCGTCAGTATCAACACCTCGAAAAGCGCTCCTTAGTCTTGAGCTCATTGAATTGTTCATGAATTGCCTAAACGCTGACTTCACTAAAGGCGAAAACTGCTCGCAAACAGCGGAAGTCATTCTTCCATCGTAGACTTTATTGGAAAAGTACTTTACGAAAGCCTCTGATGGTTCGTTGTACTCGCACTCAAGAAGCTTTGAAATTTTCTTCACATACTTTAATTAACTTGCGTTGCTCAAAATATTGTCGAGGTCAAACGATGCATATGAGAACTTTTGAAATTCGTCGACATCCTTCTTGTCGTAGTCTGTGAGATCGAATTCAAAAAAGGGAGCTTTGTCCATTCTGTTAGGTGTCTCAAGGTCGGTATAGAACCAATAGTGCACTCCATTTGTGAGTACAGCAAACCTTGCATCAGTAACTCCGAAGTATCGAAACAACTGTGACGCGTGTTGAAAGCTCAAGTCGGAGGTAACGGATTTGCATTCGATCAGAATCATTGGCTTGCCATTCACATTGATGGCATAGTCAACTTTCTCACCTTTCTTTGTTCCTACGTCCGCGGTAAATTCCGGTAGCACTTCGGTTGGGTCGAAAACGTTGTAGCCGAGCGCATTGATAACTGGCATGATCAATGCGTTTTTAGTTGCTTCTTCATTTGTGAGAAGCGGCATCTGTTTTTCTAAACGATCAGCTAGGCTGTCTAGGGTTTCCCTGAGATCCATGGGGTGTTTTCAAATGATATGAGGAAGAGATGGTACGTCAGTCAGTCTAAATTTTAATTCCAGAAACTGCAACCAAAAGCGCACGCTTTCAGCGGACAATGACTCACAAAGTAAAGCACCGGCACCGGAATTCAATCGTGTGCAACGATTGGGGAAACACTAGCGATATCTTCA
>CAYMFZ010000796.1:0-2129 GCA_964389585.1 uncultured Pirellulaceae bacterium
CGAGCTGGGACTTCTGGCGAAGTCCACTACAGGTTTTGAAATACCCTCTAGTCATAGTCATGCGATGGTTTCGTTTTAGGGTGGTTCCGTTTTGATCACGGAGTGATCAACGACTATCAGCTCGCATAGAGTTAAGTTCACGCTCAGTGGCCCTTTGACAATCGGGATCTTTGGCTTGAGGGCAAGGTTCCGGCGATTGCTGAGCCCGAGTGACTTGCAAGATTGCTTGCGTTCATTAGCCGTGGCGGATGTGAGTTTTTCCGCATTAACCATCATTTTTGACGTCGTTTGCGGCTTTCTTTGGATCGACTGTTCAAAATTCTCTTGACCATTTTCTGTATTCGGTACTAAAGTTGAAATAGAGATTTGATTTGGGGACATGATGTTCCGTTCGGGAGATTGCTATGACAGACAGTCAAGATTCACCCAAGCCTTCGCCTATTGGGCGATATTTCGCTGGGTTAGCCGAGAACACTTTTCAATCACAATTGGGGGTCGTCGATCCTCCGTTGGTCGATTACTTGACCGACCTTCTCATTCGTTCGATTCGTAACGACATGGTGCATCGAATTCGAAGCGTAACCGGCAAGCCTTTGCTCAGTGTTCACGAGATGATGACCGAAGCTTCGGCTCGGCTTGGTGATGCCAAGCGGGATTTACACCGACACATTGGAGACTTTACGCTTTTCTGGGCCGGGCTTTATCCCGAAGCGTTACGTGGTGCCGAAGAAACATCTGGCACGTTTGAGACTTATTGTTCGTTTGGGAAGCGATCCTATCGAATCGCCAGTGAAATCGAATCAGCCGAGAATGCGCCTTCAGCGACCGTGCTTGAACGTTTGAGTGATCGGTTTGATCTTTGTTGCTACGGTCTTCGGGAAGTCCGTCGACAGTGGGAATCTGGCGACGGTGAATCAGGGCCGAATTCGATATTACTGAATTGACTAAGAGCCTATCCGAAAACTCGTGAGGCGTAGGCACTAGCCTCGGGCCAGTTGAGCGAGTGGCTTGTCTTGCTGGTTGTTTCAGCCCGAGCTTGCGCCTGCGGCTCACTTTTGAGCGAGTATCTTGGTTGTGGGATATGCTCTAATGCTTTTCGTTTTCCTTTTTCGTGTATTCCATTGTCATGAATTTTGCTTCTTCGCCATCTTTGGGCGTAATGTACATCGTCATGACGCGTTTGCCGTCTTCTTTGTAGGATGTCACCAAGCGATGTTTCGCTGGTTGCATATCCGGGCCGGGAGCCATTCCTTCCATCGTTAGTGTCTTGTTTGCCTTGTCGTAGTCGCCCTTCATGTGCATCGCGCCAGGGCTCAAAGAATCCATCCAAGACCCAACATACTTTTTCGTTTCTGCGTCATAGCCAAGTGTCCCATGGCCTTGAAAGTCGAACCCCATCATGTTGCCGTCGAAATCGGAAATCATCCAAAATCCGCCCAACATTTTGCTGGACTCGGTGCCTTTCGTGACTGCCGGTTCGCCCATCGCGAAATTGGTGATCTTAACATCCCAATCACCAAGATCCTTTTTGAAGATGTCGTATTCTGGCCCCGGTGTTGGAACCTGAGCAAACAGGTCGCCTTGTGTGAGGCAGCATTGAGTGATCGCCAAACCAAATACGAACATGATAAATTTGCTTGAGTTTTTCATTTGAGTTCTCCCGGTATTCTGAAGCTAAAAAAGGCATTCTAAACGGGTGGATTGCCTTGCAAGATCTTAGCGGACTTTGGATGGCGTTGTAAAAATAAGACCCAAAATGATTCGCTTATGTTGAGAACGTCAGTAAACGCTGCGATAAAGTTCACACATGTGTATGGAGCTGTATTCAGATGAGGAGAGCCAGTGAGAGCCAGTCCAATCGGTTGGTAAATTGGTAGGACTGCAAGTAAGTTGCGGGCAGTACTGGACTTCGCCTTTTTTTGGGGGGAATCGGCAATTAGAAAATCAACTAAATTTCAAACTCGCAGACGCTGGCTCCCACAGTTCGGACTTAAGCTTCTTCTCATTGCCATCACCTTAATAGCAATTTGGCTTGGTTGGATGATGAACCGGAATCAACAAGTCAAAGCCGAACGTCGAGCTTTCGAAAGCCTCGATAGTCCAGCCAATTACGCTTGGTACGACTACCA
>CAYMFZ010000797.1:0-2095 GCA_964389585.1 uncultured Pirellulaceae bacterium
AGGATCTTGAATCGGAGTTTAAGCGATGTCAAATATCAAGCCACTATTTATCGTAGCCGTTGCTGTTGCAGGAATTGCAATGGTTTCAGCAGACTGTCTTGCACAAGGTTGCAACTCTTGCGGTCAAACTGCGGGCACTTTCAGTTACCCATCATCTACGCCCGCTTACACTTCAGTCGTTGGCGACTGTGGCGCTGGTGGATGTCTGGGAAGTCGCGGAAGTCGCGGAGGCCGAGGCGGACACATACAGGAATTCAAAGCCCGTTACGCGCATGCCCAAGAAATTGGTGCCAAGGTTATTGCACGCAACGAAGCTTGGCCAAAGCCGTTTGATTGTGCAGATCGTCAATTGTATTTCTCAATCTGGGATCCAATGATTGATCAAGGATTCGAAGAGCAGTGCGTTCTAAACGCCGCTCATTTTGAAACTGGAACCAATGAGCTAAACAAGTTTGGTCAGTACACAATTGCCGGAATCATGCAGAACATGCCAACTACTCGCCGCGAAGTATTCATCCATCGTGATGCTGACGATGTAGCGAATCAAGCTCGCATGACAGCCGTCAAAGACACAATTGAGACATTTTACAGTCAGATGGGGCCAGCCAAAGTCGCGTTCTCATCTAAGATGCCTGTAACACTTCGCGGCGAAACTGCAGCCGGAATCTTCGCACTTTCTTCTGAGAATCAAGCGACTCCGGTTATCCCAATCTCGTCGGGTGACACGGTTAGTTCTTCAGTTGGCCAGTAGTCATCTAATTGACGTCGCGGCAATCAATGCCATATAAATAGCAAGCTCATCAAATCATTGGTGGGCTTGTTTTTTTGGTTGACGTTCGCATCCAAGCTAATTTCCCTGTTCCCATCCGTCTCAAAATATCATGGACAAGAAAACTAAAAAGCGCCTTGAGATATTACGTCAAAAGGTTGAGAAGAATCAAAAGCTACTCGCTGCCGCAAAACAGCAAACAGACGAGCCTGACGAAATTCAAAAAATCGAACAGCAAATTGTTGACTTGAAATCAGAAATCACTGAACTCAAGTCCAAATAGCTTGTCGAGTGTCGCTGTCCATTGATTCAAGGTTAAGCCGTGTTTGGTTTCGTTAACGTAAACAAGCCCAAGAATCGTACGTCTCGTTCTGCGGTCAACGCGATTCTCAAGTTTGTCAAACCTGGTCGTGTTGGCCACGCGGGAACGCTTGATCCACTTGCGACTGGAGTATTGGTTGTTTGCGTTGGGCCTGCGACGAGGTTGACGAAATTTGTGCAAGCAATGCCGAAAACTTACGTCGCCAATTTTCGCTTGGGATTCGAGTCGGATACTGAAGACATCTATGGCGATGTGAAAGAAATCTTGAACGCGAATACCGTCTCACAAGATGAAATGGAAAAGGTGCTTCCTGATTTTACGGGAACGATTCAACAGTTGCCGCCAAAGTTCTCGGCCCTCAAAGTTCAGGGAAAGCGAGCGTATGACCTGGCTCGGGCTGGCAAAGAAGTGGTGCTTGAACCACGGCCGGTTGAAATTCACTCGTTGAAGGTCACATGTTTTGACTTTCCCAATTTTCAGCTCGAAATTCAATGCGGAAGCGGAACCTACGTTAGGTCTCTAGGGCGAGACATCGGTCAGAGGCTTGGATCGGGTGCAATCATGACTGGTCTCGAGCGAACTGCCATTGGAGGATTTCGTAGCTCGGAAGGAATTTCGATTGATGATTTGAGTCGCGATTTCATCGAGCAGAATCTAGTTCCGCCGCAAATCGGCATTCCCGATTTTCCTCAGGTGCGCGTGCTCAATGACCAAATTCAAAAATTCATCAATGGACACGCTTGGGAAGATGAAACGATGAAGTCGGATGAGGTGTTTGCAATCGACGAGTCTAATCGACTGTTGACTCTTTTACGAAAACGTAAACCTGGTTTCTACACGCCAGCGGTTAACTTTTCCAAGTACTGGCTGGACCAAGAGAAAGCCCATTAGGCAAGCGTTACCACGTAAACGACATCGCCAAGCGTCACCTCATCACCAGCCCGAAGTTGTCGTCGACGCCGAGTTTCTATTTCTTCGTTGACCAAAATCTCGCCGGCCTGGAT
>CAYMFZ010000798.1:0-2094 GCA_964389585.1 uncultured Pirellulaceae bacterium
CTCACTGATTTTCGCGTTGAGGAGACTTACCTCGATGGAACCTTGGTAGCAAAAGACGGTGAATGCCTGATGCCGAAATTCGAAACGGAAGTCATCAACAACTTTGTCGCGAGTCTGATTTCAGTCGATCAACTCAACCTTCCTGGCAAATCCGATCGTGTTCACGTGATCGATGCCATTGATGGTCAGCTGATCACAAACAGGTTGGTTGAAAATTGCATCATTGAAAACGGAAACGCGGTTCCAGATGTCGACAATGACATCCTCAAAATCGTTGTTGTCAACCGATACAAACAAGCGGAACCTTCAATCGCGTTCGTCAAAGGCTTCGGCCTCAAGTCAGGGGCCTTCGCCTCATCAGTCGCTCACGACTCGCACAACGTGGTTGCCGTTGGAACCAACGACTCGGATTTAACTTCCGCTATCAATGCGGTGATTGACTCCAAAGGCGGATTGTCTGTTTCCGATTCCGGCCAAACCGATGTGTTGCCATTGCCCGTCGCAGGGCTTATGTCAACTGAATCGTGCGAGTCAGTTGGTAATCATTACAGCCAACTCAACGAACGTCTTAATCAGATTGGCGTTTCAATTCGCTCACCATTCATGACGCTTTCATTCATGGCTCTCCTCGTCATCCCGTCGCTGAAGATCAGCGACAAAGGCCTCTTTGATGGAAACAAGTTTGAAATAACGAATCTGTTCGTCGATTAACTTTGAATCGCTGCTGATTTCGTTCAATCATTTTCCCCAACCATTTCCGTTTTCGCGAAACCTGATTGGCACGACAAATTGCAGCTCACCCAAATCGCGCGACTCAGCGGGCTGTAGTGGAACAAACTTCCCCAAGCTGATTCGACGATCTGTTGGCAAATAATCCCCAAATAACTCGAATCCAAAATTCGCACTCATGTTCTCGATTTCGAAAAAGCCATTCGCATCCGTCACAACAAAACCGCCATACTCGGGACGATAGGCTTTGTTTCCATAGTAGACACGAGAATTGGAGATAGGCTGCAACTGTTCATCGAGAAGCCGGCCTTTGATATTGCCCGTTCGTTGAAGCCGAAGCTCGACGGGCTGAATTGGGCTTACAAATTCTTGAACTACTCCAAACTTCTTGTCGACGCTAAACGCCACTACGACGCCCGGTTCATCACGAATTGAAATTGAAAACTGACCTTGATTGTCAGCCGTTCCTTCCCAACGATCTCCTCGAAAACGTTTGTTAATTGCAAGCAGAGAAGCGCCTTCGACAGGCTTTCCTTCCAACAGCACTTGACCTTTAAGCTGCTCAACCGCACCCGCCGCTGTCTCAAAATCAATTTTCATTTCTTCTTGATCGGTAACGACGAAGCGAATAGGTTCATCGTCGTCATTTGGTCGCAACAAGTAGACTCCGGGTGCAAGATTCATTTCGAACTCACCCGTCTCCGTGATGATGCCTCCTCCCCAAATCGATGGGATGTTGTTCCAGTAATTAGCCTGACCGGATTGTGGTTCAGCCAAAACGTGCCACTTTGGATCAGACATCACGAGTTCGCTGTACTTATTCGGCGTCATAGCGTACCGAGACATTCCCATTCGCTTGCCTGTTACAAGTCGATTTGTTTTGGCGTTAACGATCCGCCCCTTGATTCTGACTGGCTTGACCAACTTAAGATCACAATTCTTCAACGGCTTATCTGCGGACGCGACGCTTAACCTTTGAAAATTTGAAACTCGCTTATTCGTGACTTGCTTCGAACCCAACTCGTGAACCGCAACGATAATTTCTTGATCCGGGCGGACGAAAAACTTGTAACTTCCATCACTTTTGGTCGTAGTAAAATCTAACTGCCCATGTGCTTTACGACCGTCGTAACGCACGCGAATTCCTGAAACAGGCTGTGCGGCTTGATCAAAGACCCTGCCTGACACCTCCGTCATTTTCGCAAGCTTGATCTCACAAAACCCATTGTCGACTTTAGGTGAATAACTCGATCTCGGACGATCGAAACCTTCCTTGGATGCCCACACGGTAACGGGCTGTTTTTGCCAACTTGGAAACCACTCAAACGTCGCTTCGCCTGTCATATCAGTTTTTCTAACGAGCGT
>CAYMFZ010000799.1:0-2085 GCA_964389585.1 uncultured Pirellulaceae bacterium
TAACGCGTGGCGGCTGATTTTCAACACTCTAAACTTTAGGGATGACAAACCACTACAGCGAAAAAGCAATTGCGAGTTTGCCATGCCTTCCAAGGAGAACGGCAAAATCAAAATTCGATTCGACTTTCACTCAACCTGTTTCACGTTTTGGTGGGTAACTTCTGCCGGAAGTTTCCAAGACTCACGCAAGACCCAATTTCAGCAAGCATGTAATTGATAGAAGACTCCACTCATCGGCTTGCTAACTCTCAGCGAGAGTCACCCACCAAATCTCGTAAAAATACTTTTGAGTCTTCGTTTGTTTGAAAGCGACTTTGCGTTCTGCTGCGAACACACAGTGATTTTCTTGCATGTTGGGGCGAGCTTGTGGATACCTTAGTGCCGCAGAATCTAACTTTGTGATTTACTTGATTCAATTTTTCACGCGCCAAGTAAGGTATTCGCCTGCCCGCCGTCTAAGCCCTGACTAAGACCCGTCTCAACTCAAACTGAGCAAACCGTTCATGTGAACGAATTGCGTTCCAACTAATCGGACTCTGTCGGTTGTGTTTGTCGATCGTCTCACGGTACTTCGTTAAGTATTCAAGATCGTGTGCAACTTTTATGCGTTGCCCTTGAAAAAACGCATCCGGACGCGATCATAAAACCTCAAACCTGCTGCGATGCCCCAAGAGAATACTCATGAGCTGCGATTCTTCCCCTTCAAAACTGGCACTCGTCACAAAAACACCGATTCTTAACGAAGGTGATGTGGAAGCCAAGAGAGCAGAGATCCTGCAATACTTTCACGAGTCTTTCACGCTTTACGAAAGCTTGTTTGAGTGCCTGAAAAATGACGAAGCGTACTACGCGCGGGCGAATCGCCTCCGTCAGCCACTGATCTTTTATTACGGTCACACCGCTGTCTTTTTCATCAACAAGCTAAACGTGGCAAACTTGATCGACGAGCGAATCGATCCGTCGATCGAATCAACGCTTGCCATCGGCGTTGACGAAATGTCGTGGGACGACCTGAATGACGACAACTACGACTGGCCAACACCAGCCGAAGTAAAATCGTATCGCGATAAAACGCGCACGATTGTTGACCGCTTTATTCGCGAATGTGATTTCGCCATGCCGATTGATTGGAACAATCCACTTTGGATCGTCATGATGGCGATTGAGCATGAGCGGATTCACCTCGAAACCAGCGCGGTACTCATCCGCGAATTGCCGCTGGACATGATTTTGCCTCATCCAGTTTGGGGATCAATCTGCGATCAGACGGAATCGACTGAACAAGCACCCGAAAATGAATTGATCCCTGTTGCAGCAGGAACGGTCGAGCTTGGAAAGTCGAAAACGAATCCTCTCTACGGCTGGGACGTGGAATATGGATACTCTCGAAACGAAGTCGAGTCGTTTCGTGCATCGAAGTTTCTCGTTTCCAATCATGAATTTCACCAATTCGTAAAGGCGGGTGGTTACAACGAAAAGAAATTCTGGACGAGCGAAGGTTGGAATTGGATTGAGTTCAGCCAGGCTCAACATCCCGTTTACTGGATAAAAGATGGCGACGGGTTCAAGCTTCGCACGACGCTCGAAGAAATTCCGATGCCGTGGAATTGGCCTGCCGAAATCAACTACCTCGAGGCAAAGGCTTTTTGTAATTGGAAATCCGCTGAAACGGGCAAGTCGATTCGCATGCCGACCGAGTCCGAATGGCACTTGCTGCGTGAGCCTTTGCAAACCGATCAACCCTACTGGGATTCCGCGCCGGGCAACATCAATCTTGAGTACGAGATGTCACCATGTCCGGTAGACCGGCATGAGTTTCATGAGGGCTTTCATGACATCATCGGAAATGTTTGGCAATGGACCGAGACTCCGATCGAAGGCTTCGACGGCTATGAAGTTCATCCGAGCTACGACGACTTTTCCGCTCCAACCTTCGATGGCAAACACAACTTGTTCAAAGGCGGCTGCTGGATTTCAACAGGCAACTACGCGATCAAAGATGCTCGCTATGCGTTTCGACGCCATTTCTTCCAAATCTCCGGACTGCGATACGTCGAAGCAGAACCGCTTCCGGTCGTTGAACCC
>CAYMFZ010000800.1:0-2076 GCA_964389585.1 uncultured Pirellulaceae bacterium
CCTACTCCAAAACTTGTGAGCCGTAGGCGCTAGCCTCGGGCCAGCCCAACGAGTGGCATGTTTTGCTGGCTATTCCAGCCCAAGGATACCGCATTCGGCTCACTGCCAAATGAAGACTTGGTTTTAGGATCGGTTCAAAGGGCCTTAGAGCCGTTTCGTGAATGAGTTTTCCAATCGCAACTTTAGCGATATTTGATGCGACCCCAAAAAATCTCGATAGAATCCGCGCGACATGCGACTCAATCACTCGCTATCAGACAAGCTTGGTAAGCTTTACCGGCAAGCTGTTAGGTCTTAACGGGATGCTCTTATCAGTCCGATTTAACGCTCTATAAGAGATATGCCGTGAACGTCATGCTAGCCCGCATGTGTGGTGTTCACCCTGGAGGCCCATCAGGAAGCACCGAGCTTTATGCAATTTCGACCCAAACAATTACGGCTGTTCCTTTTTGGAATGATTGGACTCCTCGGATGCTCCATCTTTGGTCTCGCCGAAGCCCATGCCGACAACAACGTTTCCGCAAACAACAAACGACATTCTCCCTTGGTTAGCGCCGTTGAGAACTGCAGAATGTCGGTTGTCAATCTTCGTGGAAGAAAAACCGTTCCCGCCAACTCCGGCTCTCAAAAGCTGAAACAAGTTAATGGAATGGGAACGGGTGTCGTCATTGACTCTCGAGGTTACGTCTTAACCAACTACCACGTCGTTCAAGGCGTCAAGACGATCGAGGTCACAACAGCCGCAAGAGAAAAAACCACCGCCAAATTATTAGCTCACGATCCTGTTACGGATCTTGCCATTCTTAAGATCGCAACGAAGAACCCATTGCCAACGATTCAAATTGGCACATCGTCTGACCTCATGCTTGCCGAACAAGTCATTGCCATCGGCAACGCTTATGGTTACGAGCACACAGTCACGCTGGGAATCGTAAGTGCCCTCAATCGCACCGTTCAAGTCAATGACGATCAAATTTATCGCAACTTGATTCAAACTGACGCAGCAATCAATCCAGGTAACTCTGGCGGACCGTTGATGAATGTCGATGGCGAAATGATTGGCATCAATGTCGCCGTTCGAATCGGTGCTCAAGGAATCGCTTTTGCCATTCCAGTTAATGATGCGATCGACGTTGCAGCCGAACTGATGGAGCAAATCGTTCCCGGCGAACTCTTCCATGGTTTGTCGACACGTACCATCTACGTGGAGAACGAAGCCCAACTTGTGATTGAGTCAGTCGAACCCGACAGCCCGGCTCAAAAGGCTGGTTTGAAGTCGGGTGATCGCATTCTTTCAATCAACAATCGAAACGCGACTTCGGAATTGGACTTTCAAACGGCACTGTTACACGCTTCAAACAACGAAGACATCAAGCTGACGGTCGGCAAAGACAGCAAACAAGCCAACGTCACAATCAAGCTTGCCAGAAACAATAAGCTTCGCCCACAAGCGACGGCACCTGCGTCCATCGCATGGATGCCAATTGGCCTTAAGCTCGTTCCTGTTTCTGAAACAGAAATGGTAAACCGCCACCCAAACTACAAGCGTGGACTTCGCGTGACTTCGGTACGAGTTGGTAGTCCTGCCGAAAGCGAAGGCATCATGCAAGGCGACGTTTTGGTGGCGATGCATGGCTGGAAGACAGAGTCGCTGGAGAATCTGGCTTACATTCTTCAGCGTCCCGACGTTGTTGATCAAAAGAACTTTATGTTCTACATCTTGCGAGACAAAGAACCGTTTTGGGGTCAAATGCGAGTGGCAAAATTGCCAACGCGATAAGAGGTGGGCTGCTGCATAACGACTCGCCCAGACGAGTCGACCTCCCTCAACAACGGTTATCACGGAAGACCGCCAGCCAACCCGAGTGGCTGGCGGTTTTCTTTATTTGTCGTACGATAGTTCGGACGCTTAGTTCGAATTTTCATTCTGCCAGTACGATGGAACATCATTTTCACAATTGGTTAAAATCGCAAATCCAGCCCGATTCATTCGCCAAAAACGTACTCGTTGGAATCGGTGATGATGCGGCGGTTCTTTCTCCAACAAACTGCGCCACGGTTGTTGCGACCGACTCC
>CAYMFZ010000801.1:0-2075 GCA_964389585.1 uncultured Pirellulaceae bacterium
TTGTCGCGTCTTCAAAAATGATGTTCGCAGCTTTGCCTCCCAATTCCAACGTGCAACGCTTCTGCGTTCCAGCGATCGCTTTTTGAATAATCTTGCCAACATTGGTTGAACCCGTGAATGCGATCTTGTCGACGTTTTTGTGATTCACGATCGCGGCGCCGACTTCGCCATGCCCAGTGACAATGTTGACCACGCCAGGAGGGAGATCGGCTTGTTGGATCACTTCGGCAAGTTTCAGCGCGGTCAGCGAAGTCGTTTCCGCTGGCTTAAGAACAACTGTGTTCCCTGTCGCCAGAGCCGGAGCAATCTTCCAAGACGCCATCAGCAACGGAAAATTCCACGGGATGACTTGCCCCGCCACGCCAAGCGACTTCGGTTGTCGATTTGGAAAGGCATAATTCAATTTGTCGGCCCAACCGGCGTAGTAAAAGAAGTGCCCAGCCGCCAACGGAATATCTACATCGCGCGACTCGCGAATCGGTTTACCGCCGTCAAGCGTTTCAATCACTGCGAACTCGCGGGCTTTCTCCTGAAGTAATCTGGCAATTCGAAAGATGTATTTGCCACGCTCTTTGGCTGGCATTTTCGACCAAGTCTTATCGTAGGCAGTTCGTGCTGCCTTGACCGCCTTGTCCACATCGGCTTCAGTCGACTCGGTCACCTCCGCGTTGGATTTCTCAGTCGCAGGATTGATCGATTTGAATTTGCCGCCACCCTCGGACTCTTGAAACTTGCCGTTAATGAAGTTGCCATAGGACTTTTCCAATTGGATATGTCCAGTGCTTTCCGGTGCAGGGGCGAGATCCCAAGTTGTTGTATCACTCATATCAGTTCCAAACTTAGTCGCTGGGATTTATTGAATCACTTTTGTGCGGGGCGAATCTTGATGTCAAACGGATTGCTAATCAATCGAAAAATAATCAGCCGATTGATACGCGCCCGTTTGCTGTTTGACGATTTGCATAAGAACATCGTTGGCAAGCGAACTGGCACCAAAGCGGAACCAATGATTATCGAGCCAATCGATGCCCAGCGTTTCCTTGACCATAATCAAGTAATGAAGCGCGAGTTTTGCTTTGGAAATTCCGCCCGCCGGTTTCATGCCGACCATCTTTCCTGTTTTGAAAAAGTGATCGCGAATCGCTTCAAGCATGACCAAAGTCACAGGCATCGTGGCCGCCGGCTTGATCTTGCCAGTCGAAGTTTTGATGAAGTCCGAACCCGCGGCAATCGCAATGTCGCTGGCAAGGCGGACCTTGTCGAGCGTTCCCAATTCGCCCGTTTCAAGGATGGTTTTCAGACGAGCCTGACCGCATGCTTCTTTGACTGCCGCTATTTCGTCGTAAACGTATTGGTAATCCCCGTGGTGAAATCGGCCGCGGGAAATGACCATGTCGATTTCATCAGCGCCCTGATCGACAGCCATTTTTACATCGAGTTTGATTTCCAAAGATGAGTTGCCGCTTGGGAAAGCCGTCGCAACGGAGGCAACATTGATTCCTGAATTGGCGACTTCCTTTTTCGCAAGGCCCACAAAGTTGGGATAAACACAAACGGCTGCCACTTTGGGAATGCCTTCGACCGAATCGTGAAGATGACGGGCCTTGTAGCAAAGCTGTTTGACTTTACCCTCGGTGTCCATACCCTCGAGGGTCGTCAAGTCGATCATGTTCAGGACCATTTTCAGGCCCGCCATTTTAGCTTCTTTCTTGATGCTTCTCGTTTGAAACCGACTCGCACGCTCGACCACACCGACTTGATCGACGGTGGGAGAGTTGGTGCGAAAGTCTCGATTGGCGGTAGTCATAAAGTCTCAGTCATCATTGATTGGAAATCATCTCGGGCCATCCAGTTTAACATGCTCAGCATCAGCATCTAGCCTCAAGGTTTTGTGATTGGAGAACTGAGAAGTTCACTCAGCGGTTGGCGGATCGGCTTCTTCGGATAAACATCTTTTTCCGCCAGCCCAGGTCGTGAGCCGTGGGCCGTAAGGCACCGGGTATTTGAACGAATGCGAGACCGCCCGGCCGCTTACGCGTCACGGCTCACACGCAATCCAATCAACTTTAAAGATG
>CAYMFZ010000802.1:0-297 GCA_964389585.1 uncultured Pirellulaceae bacterium
GGGTTGCTGTTCCTTGGGTTTTGTTTCCGCTCGTTTTTGGCGCGATGTTTTTCACGATCTATTTCGGTTTTCCCAACCTGAGATATTTTGGAACCGCCATTAACATTGTGCGTGGAAAGTACGACGACCTCGAAGCCGGCGGAAGCACAGAAGTCTCTACGGAAAGCGTTTCCACTGTCGACGGCGACAATCCTGACACCATTCGAATCGAAGGTCACGATGGAGAAGTCTCCCATTTTCAGGCCCTCACCGCTGCACTTTCTGGAACGGTTGGATTGGGAAACATCGCCGGAGTCG
>CAYMFZ010000802.1:331-2071 GCA_964389585.1 uncultured Pirellulaceae bacterium
TTGGCGGACCTGGCGCAACATTTTGGATGATCATTTGCGGCTTGCTCGGAATGTCCTCCAAATTCGTTGAATGCACGCTGGGCGTTTCTTATCGAGAAATCAACTCCAACGGAACCGTTTTCGGCGGGCCGATGTACTACCTCAGCAAGGGCTTGAAAGAAAAAGGACTTGGCGGGCTTGGCAAAGTCCTCGCGATCATTTTTGCGGTTATGTGTATTGGTGGTTCGTTTGGTGGCGGAAACATGTTTCAGTCCAATCAAGCGTTCCAATTGTTCGCGACTCAAACGGGAGTTGGAACTGGATACGGTTGGTTGTTCGGCCTGATCATGGCTGTCTTTGTTGGCATCGTCATCATCGGCGGCATTAAGAGTATTGCGAATGTTACAGATAAGATCGTTCCTCTGATGGTTTGTATCTATGTCATTGCCGCGCTGTTCATCTTGATCTTGAACGCTTCGTTGATTCCCAAGGCACTTATGGAAATCATCAATGGAGCCTTTGCTCCCACGGCAATCGCTGGTGGAATCGTTGGTGTGATCGTTCAGGGATTTAAGCGAGCGGCGTTCTCGAACGAAGCCGGAATTGGTTCGGCTTCGATTGCTCACTCTGCCGTCAAGACGAAGCACCCTGCCAGCGAAGGTTTGGTGGCACTTCTCGAGCCGTTCATCGATACCGTTGTGGTTTGCACGATGACTGCGTTGGTAATCGTAATCAGTAACTTTGACGGTTCGGTCATGAGTTACGGAACAAAGGTTGGCAACGACGCTCAGGCGGTTGTTGCAACATCGGGAGCTTTCGAAGCAACGATTTCCTGGTTTCCTTGGGTGTTGATGGTCGCCGTCGTCCTTTTCGCATTCAGCACCATGATCTCTTGGTCTTACTATGGATATCAAGCTTGGTCATACCTGTTCGGCAGAAGTAAAACACAAGAGTACGTCTACAAGGCGCTGTTTTGTGCTTTCGTCGTGATTGGTGCGGCAGCAAGCATGCAATCAGTCGTTGATTTCTCCGATGCCATGATCTTTTCGATGTTGGTTCCCAACATGATCGGACTGTTCTTTTTGGCACCGAAGGTGAAGGAAGAGTTGAGGAAATACCTCGCTGCAATTAAGCAAGGCTGATTTCAAATTTCGCTTTTGCTCAGCCAGTTAAACTCAGCCGCTTCCATGTGGAAGCGGCTGAATGCTATTGAACTGCGTCATGGATTTCGCTATCGAATCATGGTTCGATTGAAAGAAGGCGTATGTTTTTCCGAGCGGTAATTTCAGGCTTGTCAGTCCTTGTTCTCAGCGGGTGCGCTTCGTTGGGGAAAATTGCGCCCTGGCAGCCGCTTGAGAAAAAGTTGATCTATCATCCGTCTCCGTTTCCCGAAGAGTTGGTTGACTCAGATCAAGTCCCGTTTGAAGACGCTCGGTTTCAGTCTGCTGACGGAACACGCCTGCATGGTTGGTTTGCGGAACATCCCGATCCGATTGGCGTTGCCCTGTTTTGTCATGGAAACGCTGGCAACGTAGTTGGCCGTGGCGGGACTTTGAAGATCCTGAACGAGCGTCATCGACTTTCCGTGATGGTTTTCGACTATCGCGGATTTGGCCAAAGCGAGGGCAAGCCAAACGAGGTAGGAATTCTTGCGGACGCTCGTGCTGCTCGGCAATGGTTGGCGAATCGAACGGGTGTCGAAGAAGGCGAAATCATTTTGATGGGACGATCTTTGGGTGGCGCGGTTGCTGTAGATTTGGC
>CAYMFZ010000803.1:0-1071 GCA_964389585.1 uncultured Pirellulaceae bacterium
CCCGAGGCTAGCGCCTTCGGCTCACTGTTGATCGAATATCTTGGTTTTGGGATAGACTTTTAATAAGAACAGAAAAACAAAGCGGATGGGCCAGTGCCCAGTCAGGCCTCATAAGCCAGACACGCCAGGTGCGACCCCTGGATCCGCAACTTGACCATTTGAATTCGCAACTGATGTCGACTGAGAAATTTGACTGAGATCTCTTCTCCTCTGGTGGGAATCTCTAAATCAAAGTTCAAGTTGAGCAATCAAGATCGAAAGACGATTCAAAATGTCCGTGATGTCGCCCGGACAATAAACTGCTTTGCCTGACGCGGGCAAGCAGCTGTTCACTTCTTCGGAAGCGTATAGATAGACGAAAGGCGGTTCGGAGTTGGCTTGGTCACACAAGCCATTGAAGACTGTGACGCTGAAAGATGGTCGTGCCAGACACGATACGCTTTCGAGTAACTAAAGGGCATGGGCTTCTGTTCTGGCAGAAGATTACTACCTGAAAGAGTACGGCTTAAGTGCGGTTCTCGTACAACGCGTCTATTGCCTTGAGGGCGACTTCCCAAGAAGAAGTGGCCGGGCAGTTTTCTATCGTTGATTGTCTTCGGATAGTCAGCGGGCGAAAACAAACCGTGCGTGTAACAGAGTTGAAGTGCCTACAACGGTCGCTGCAAAGTGATCGTGCTGCCCGAAAGGGGACGTCGGAAATGCTTCCCGGAGCAAAGAACACGTCGAGCAAAGCGAAGGTCGCCGACGGGAGACCTCAGCCGCGCCCAGAAAACTCGTTGCACTACTGCCTGCTGTTGGGCGATGGAGACATCAACAACAGGGGTGAAGATGATGAAGGGTGGTAACACGCCCGTGTGCAGCTTTTGGCTTAAACACCAAAAGAGCATCATCCGTCAGCATAGAACTTGCGCTAAAGCTGACTTTTTTAGGGCTACTCGTCTAATGGTAAGACGCTTGTTTTGCATGCAGGTAATCGGGGTTCGATTCCCCGGTGGTCCACTTTTTTGGAAGCGGAGTGCGGAATGCGGAATCTGAATTTCATATTTCGAATTAAATTGGCCTGTTCGTTAG
>CAYMFZ010000803.1:1081-2054 GCA_964389585.1 uncultured Pirellulaceae bacterium
ATGAGGAATGAGGAATGAGGAATGAGGAATGAGGAATGAGGAATAATGGAGTGCGGAATGGCGAATACTTAATTTCAGATTTGAAATCCTAAATTTGAAATCTTTGTTGTTAAGTTTGAGTTCGCGCACCTCGAATCTCGAATTTGAAATCTCGTATCTCGATTCTCAAATTTGAAATTTGAGATCTCAAATTTATTGAAATCCATCAATATCCCGATGCTTGTCCATCTTTCCTTGATTCCGAAGCCCCAATGAAAACGTCATTCTCCACGTCGTAGCCGATCCCCTGGTAGCCCCCATAAGAACCGCTGTTGTAACCAACCGAATGTCCTCGACTCATCAACTCACGAATCACGTTGTAATCGTAACCTGTTTCCAAAGTCAGCTTGCCACCGTCCGTCATTCGTTCGCCTGTTGGTTGTGACGAACCCGTGTGCAAGATTCGTGGCGCGTCACCCGCTTCCTGAACATTCATTCCAAAGTCAATCATGTTGATGACGATTTGAGCATGGCCCTGCGGCTGTGTCGCTCCACCCATCACGCCAAAACTCAAAAAGGGCTTTTGGTCTTTGGTAACAAAAGCCGGAATGATCGTATGAAAAGGCCGCTTGCCGGGAGCGTAAGAGTTTGGCCTGCCCGGAGTCATATCAAACAATTCGCCGCGGTCTTGCAAACAAAAACCAAGTCCGTCAGGGCACATCCCTGATCCCATACCGCGGTAGTTACTTTGAATCAGTGACACCATGTTGCGATCTTTGTCGGCGACCGTCAGGTAAATGGTATCGCCATCAACGATCCCGGCATCGACCCGCCGTGATGCACGTCGCGGGTTAAGCAATGTTCTTCGCTTCTCAGAATAGGAATCAGATAGTAGCTCGGCCACTGGGACCTTGCCGAAATCGGGATCCGCGTAGAATTTTGCACGGTCTTCGAATGCAAGTTTTTTCGCTTCGGTAAAGTGATTAACGTAGTC
>CAYMFZ010000804.1:0-2040 GCA_964389585.1 uncultured Pirellulaceae bacterium
GGGCAGGTACTCGACTTTTGGCATCAGGAAATACCCCATCGCAACCGCCAAGCACAAAATTGCCGCCACCACTCCTATCCGTCGCGCCCAACCACCCTGAATCCAACGATTCATCCCCACGATCAGGTTCGTGAAACCGCCTCCCACTTTTTTAAAGAATCGTTCAACTCGAGTTTGTTTTCGATCAACCTCATCTCGATCCGAGTCTTTCAACATTTTTGCTGCCGCAGTCGGGATCACAATCACGCTGACAATCAAAGACAAACCAACGGCCGCACTAATTGCCAATGCAATGTCGGCAAACAATTGACCGGCTTCGCCCTGTAGAAAAAGAACCGGCAAGAACACGGCCAAAGTTGTCAACGTCGATGCCAACACCGCGCCCCAGACTTCGCTTACCGCGACGCGGGCTGCCTTCATTGGCGAGTGGCCCATTTGGTAATAACGAAACACGTTTTCCAAAACGACGACGGCGTTGTCCACCAACATTCCGACCGCGAACGCCAAACCTGCGAGACTAATCACGTTAAGCGAACGGCCAAGCCCATTAAGGATCAAGAAGGTTCCGATAATGCTGACAGGGATCGCCAGCGCAACCACCAGCGTGCCGCGAGCAAACCATATCCCGGCGATCAGAACCAGTAACAAGGTCGAGATAAAGAACCATTGGGAAACAAAAATCGCCGCGATCGCAGAAGCAGCCAACAATGGCACGAACAGTAAAGTCTTGCCTCGCAGGTGAAGAAACAACATCAGGATGATGACGGTGAGCGCGCCGCCAAGCACGATGTTTTGTTGAACCAGTCCAACTGCCGAGTTGATGTAGATCGTCTCGTCATAAACCTGTGTCAGGACCATGTTTTGCCGCTTCAACACGCCGGCGTTGAGCTTGAGAGTTTCCTCCTGAAGTCCTGCCATCACGTCGATGACGTTCGCGCCGGACTCTTGTTGCACGTTGACTGCGATATTCGAGACGCCAAAACGGCGCACGAATCCAGTGGGCTTTTCGAATCCTAGTTTCACATTTGCGACGTCGCCTACGTAAACGGTTTCGCCGCTTGGATTGGGGATCGTTTGGTTGCGAACTTGCTCAACAGAACGATATTGCCCCAGCGTTCGCACGACGTATCGACGCTTGCCCTCTGAAAAATCTCCTCCCGAAACGTCTTGGTTGTCTTGAATCAGCGCTTGCCGCAAGTTGTCCAAAGTCAATCCACGTGCCGCCAATTGTTCCGCGTTGACGATGACTTGAAGCTGACGTTCTTCGCCACCAAACACGTTCGCGCCTGAGACGCCCGAGACGCGCTCGAACTGGGCTTCGATAATGTCCTCGGCGAACTTGCGATACTTAGGAACATCGATATCAGGCAAGAATTGTTTTGCCTCGGGAAGTTTTTCCGCCAGGCGTCGCAGGCGTAGCATCGAAAGGCCGACTGTACTCGCATTGATCACCGATTGAATTTCATCTCGAGACTCAGGATGCTCGTCAGCAAACTTCAACAAGGCTTCATCGGTTGGCGGTCGTGCGCTCATGATGAACCACGCAATCGCTCGGTCGCCGGAATTGGATGTTCGAATGACTGGCTTGTCGGCGTCGACAGGGTACTCACGAACTTGCTGAAGCTGGCTATTAACTTTCAAGACAGCCTGATTCATGTCGGTGCCGACTTTGAATTCAAGATTGATCGAGCCTTGCGAGTCGGAACTGGAAGAAGACATTTTTGAAACGCCTTCTACGCTTTTGAGTTTCTCTTCTTGCTCGTTGACGATCTCTTTTTCAATTTCTTGAGGGCTCGCACCTGGCCAAGTCGTTGAGACAGAAATTGAAGGTCGCTCTACGTTCGGCGTCAACTGCATTGGCATTTGAAACATTGCCAGTGCACCGAACAGAACCAGTAGGATGATTCCAACGCTGACTTTGACGGGGTTCTCAATAAACCAGGTGATTGGGTGCACAGAATTTTTCGCGTTGGAAGTGAATCGTGTTTGTTTGAAGAATGTGCTGGTATGTAAGCGACGGAGCCGTTAGCTCATTGGGAT
>CAYMFZ010000805.1:0-2000 GCA_964389585.1 uncultured Pirellulaceae bacterium
TGGGTGACTTACATGGCTCAACTGCATGGATTCAGTTTTTCCGACGCGACGCGACGTGCCAAAGAATCGCTCGATGTGGTTAAGCTGACCTACGCGATGGATCGGCCAATGCGAAATTACTCGTTGGGCATGCGACAACGTGCGAAAATCGCTCAGGCGATCGCCCATGACCCAGAGTTGTTGATTTTGGATGAGCCGTTTAGTGGACTCGATCCAGTCGGTCGCTACGAGATGTCTGAATTTCTTAAGACTTGGGCGGATCGTGGAAAGAGCTTGATCCTCGCCAGCCATATTTTGCATGAAGTCGAAGCCGTTAATCCTTCGTTCCTGTTGATCTCGGGTGGAAGGTTGTTGGCTTCGGGCTCCCCCCAGGAAGTGCGCACGATCCTGGCGGATTCTCCCTTTACCCTCAACGTTCGATCTTCAGCTCCAAAGCGACTGGCCAGTCTGTTGATCGAAAGTTGCGACATCGAGTCGGTTACGTTTAGCGATGATGACTCATTTTTGATCTCAACCAAATCAGCGTCTCAAGTCTTCAATCGCTTACCCTCCTTGTTGGCTGAAAACGATATTTCAGTTTCAGAAATGAGTTCGACCGACGACTCGCTGAAGACGCTTTTCTCAACCCTGATGAAAATCCATCGTGGCGAAATGAACCGAGGAGTCGCATCATGACAGCCAATGCTGAATTCACAAACTTAGAAGGCTCGAATCCACCTTCCGACGAGCCAACCGATATTGGGCGCATCATCAACGGAGCCTTGGCGACTTGTTCGTTTGAGCTGCGTCGTTCTTTCACGTTTCAACGGACTGCTGTCTCTGCCGTTTTGGCTTTGTTTCCACCCGTCATGTTGGGGCTGTTGATTTTTGCCATGGAGATGTCTGGCGACTCTCAAGCCCGAACCGTTGTCCAAGATTTCGCCACCGTATTAACGCTGCTTTTGGTTTCGCTTGTCTGCCTGTTGTCTCTCTTGCTTTGGGCGACACCGAATGTTTACTCGGAACTGGAGGGGAAGAGCTGGAGTTTTGTCGCCAGCCGGCCTGGGGGTCGCGTCTCAGTGTTCATCGGAAAATTTCTTGCGTCGTTTGTGGTTTCGTACGGAATCTCAGTCGTGTCTATTTCGCTCTGCGTGATGTTGGCGGGCTCCAGGTTGGGAATCAAAGATCCGCAGATGCTTTGGATTTCCTTGTGCGGGATCTACTTTTTGGGCTGCTGCGTCTACGGCGCTTTGTTTTCGCTAATCGGAACCTATTTCATCAAGCGAGCCATGGTTGTGGCCGCCGGCTACCTTATCGGTTCCGACTTAATTGTCGCTTCAATTCCTGGTGCGCTGATTAACAAATTGACAATTCGTTATCACTTGCAGGAAATTGGCATTAGCTGGCTGGGTTGGTTCTTTCCAACTCCAACCAAGGAAGAAGACTACCGCTTGGTTTTTGGTGAAGGTCTTCCGACGTGGCTACACGTTGCCATTATCGTCGGTATCACCGCCAGTGCCCTCGCGTTGGGAACTTGGTCAATCGTCAATCGAGAATACATCACGAGTGACCAGACGTAAGATCTCAGAATCTTTGCCATTCCAGAATCTTTAGTTGAGTGAATCCGTGGAAACGATTCGCAGGGTTGCGCTATGACCACGGAGTGATCAGCAACTATCGATTGTCGTTGATTGCTCCGCAATCTTAACGCGAACTATGGCAGGCTTAAGACTGAAACGCCAACAAGCTTGATTGCGATTCTGACTTCATGTGCTCTAGTAAAAGACGATCCTGCACTGAGAAAACATTTAGCGCTAAACTCTATCTCCAGGGCTCATCGTTCCACGTTTGCAAACCAACCTTACCCGATTTGCCAATCGAAAAACGAACCGCCCCATCGCGATCGGTTCTTGCAACACGGCGATTGAGGGGGCCGAAGGGTTCAGCCGATTGGTCGTTTACTCGTTGACTACCACCACTGATCACGACAAATTCAGGCGTCGCCCAAGCCATGAAATCTT
>CAYMFZ010000806.1:0-1998 GCA_964389585.1 uncultured Pirellulaceae bacterium
TTTTAATTAGCGTTCCAAAAAACGAGCTTTTGAAACATTAATCTCCGTCAATAAACACTGATTTTTAATCCAGCAGAAACGAAAAAATGCAGAATCGCGAACGCTAGTTCTTTTCTGAGTCACCGTGCTTCAATTGATCGTGCAGGTAATTCGCACGCTCGACATTTCGCTGATCAGTATCAAGTTCCGTTTGGCTGATTTTCTGCAAATGCGCCGGCTGCGTTCGAATGAACAGTTCGTTGACATCAGGGATTTCAAGATCGCCGATCAAACCTAAGTTGATTCCCATGCGAACACGGGAAAGCAAAAACATCGTTTCTTCGCTGCTGATTTGCTGGGCATTTTGGAGCGTGCCGTATGCTCGCGAAACTTGATCGAACAAATCGTTTTGTTTTTGATTGATCAGAAAGTCACGAGCCTTTCGTTCGTACTGAATGACTGCGGGAACGATTCCGTTGACTTGCTCGACAAGATCCGCCTCTGATTTACCAAGCGTAATTTGATTGCTGACTTGGTAAAAGTCACCCATCGCCTGAGTGCCTTCGCCATAAAGCCCGCGAACGACCAAATTGATTTTTTGCAAGCTCCGAAAGACCTTCTCGATCTGCTGCGTGATGACGAGTGCCGGAAGATGAACCAACACGCTAACACGCATTCCCGTTCCAACGTTCGTTGGGCACGCCGTCAGATATCCAAGCGTCGGGTGAAACGCGTATGTGAGACGGCTTTCGATGCGATCGTCCAGGTCATTGATCTGTTCCCAAGCCCCATCGAGATCGAGTCCGCTTTTCATGACTTGAATTCGAAGGTGATCCTCTTCGTTGACCATCAAACTTAAACGTTCCTGTTGATCAATCGCGACGGCTCTCGCGCCGTCCGAGTTCGCATGTTCTCGGCTGATCAATTGTCGTTCGACCAAAAATTGGCGATCAAGATTTTGCAGGTCGGCAACATTGATGAACGTAAGGTCAGTCAGACCATTGTCATCGCTCAGACGCTCACGCACGGTCGATTCGATGTTCGCGCGATCGATGTCGGTGCAGCGTCGAATGAATGGATAGTCGGCAAGGTTGCGGGCAAGCCGAATTCGACTGCTCATCACAATGTCTGATTCGGGACCTGAGCCTCGCAGCCATTCTCCACAGGTTTCAGCCATTTCGTCGAGAGTCATTCCAAGTCTCCCTCGTCAAAATCGTCTGAATTGGGAAAGTTCGAATCGTCAAACGTTCCTTTGTCAAAATCTGTTTGGTCGAACGGGTTGTCACCAAGTGGATCATCTCCGATTGGATCGATGTCTTCTTCGGGTGGAGTCCACTCCTCGACCGGGCTTTTTTCATCTGCCGGGTTTGAGAGTGGCCCCGACGCAAGCTGGCTTTGTTCGAGCTTTTCGATTAGGTCGCGAATGGCAGCGGCTGCAGCATAATCTTCTCGGGCGATCGTGGCGTTTAATTCTTCTCGCAGTTGAACGAGTTGAAACAAGCCATTGACTCGTTCCGCATCTTTCTGAGTTAACAAGCCGATTCCAACGCCCATTCGAACTTTGGAAAGAAGATTCAAAATCTGGTGTGTGCTTTGTTCGCTTTCATCATCCAAGTCCCAACGGCACAAGCGTTCAAGCGCATGGTTCAAATCGCGTCGCAAGCCCTCGCGGTTTTGTTCAACCAGGAATTCTCGGGCTTGTCTTTCGAACTTGACCAACTCAGGAATGACATCGGTGACCTGTGCGATCAATTCTGACTCTTCGACGCCCAGCGTCGCTTGATTGCTGATTCGAAAAAAGTCACCAACCGCTCCCTCGCCAAACACACCCCTCGCGACCACATTGATCCGTTGCAACGAACGGAAAACTTTTTCTGATTCGCCGGTTCGCACCAACGCGGGAAGGTGGACTAATACGCTGACGCGCATTCCAGTTCCAACATTGGCAGGGCACGCGGTTAAATATCCCCAGCGAGGATTGAAGGCGTAATTGAGGTGTTGTTCGATTCGATCATCAAG
>CAYMFZ010000807.1:0-1956 GCA_964389585.1 uncultured Pirellulaceae bacterium
CATCTCCTTTGCTGCGATACCCATTGGCTCTAACGGCTCGGCAGTACGTCCAGGGCCAAACACAACATCGCTTGGGACCTTGCCTTTGAGGATGGCCGATTCCTTTTGCTCAACCGAAAGATTTTTTATCAAAGCCCGTCCAAGCTCTTCCTCTTCGCCCAACGGACGAAGACCCGCCAGTTTTCCAATTTTGACTTCACCTGGATTGGTTCCAAAAAAAGCCGGCGTCGTCACGACGGTTTTCCCATCAACAATGGTGAAGCTGATTGAAAGATGGTGCCCTTCTACCCGCCAGCCCCAAGTCGCCTCGGTTGAGGGTTTGCCAAATACAAAGACGTGATATTTTTCCGGATCGCGTTTGGGCGAATTGTTTTCCATCTCATGCAACACCTGCTCCAATGCCATGATCTGCATGGTTGCCGAAAATCCACGATGACTAAATGCAGATTGGACCAGTGACATCGCAAGCAGCCGTTGATTCGGCTTCATCGCCTTAAGTCCTAATCCTTTTCGCTCCATTGGAATGAACTGCCAATCTTTTCTGAGTTCGTCATCGAACTGGAAAGTGACTGATTGTGTCTGCTCTTCATCAAGGGATTTTAAAAGCAATTCCGCGGCATCAGTCATCTCTTTAGCAACGTCGTGTGCGTTTGAATTCGAAACAAAGAAAATGGTCAGAATGCAAAACGATGTGCACGAGATGATTGTTTTCATGATGTCGCAATTAGAAATAGATCGAAAATTCGAAAATTGATTATACCACGAGAAAAGTTGGGCCGGCGTTCGTCGCAATCGCATTCATGTGGTTGTGTGCCGTGTTGTCTGTCTCGCAAAAGCAGTTGAATTATTTGGCATTGTGAATGGGTACGACCAATTTTCAAGCAGATGGATAACTTTCAGGCACGGCCAACCCGATAAATCGGGTTACTACGAACGGTATATTGGGCGCAGACAACGAGGAGCGATATTTGATTGCGGGCTACCTCTTGCGCCAAATCACATGGTCTTCGATTCCAAGTTCCAATTGTGCCGTAGCGATTTCTGATTTGAATCGTTTGGCGTCGACGGGGTAACCTTTGGTTGGTTTCAAATCGGGAATCTTTAACTGCCAAAATTGGTTCCACAGCATCATAAAGATTTCCCGCACGTATTTGGCGACCATCGATGCAAGTGCGGTTGGAAGAAACGATTCGCCTTTGGCTTGGAATCGAATAAACACATCGCGATCGTTTTCGCGAAAAGTGTAATCGCTGACATCAAGTGATTCTTTGCCAACCATCACCATTTCGTTAGTCAGAATTGATTGGACCAGCCCGGCGTACTTGCTGCGGCCTCCGTGCTTGTCGCATCCGATTTCAATGTCGTCGTCGGTAACATCCATCAAGCGCTTGACGATCTTCAAAGTTTCGGTCGACAGCAAAGTCGCTTTGTTTCCCAAGTGATCGACTTGCGAATTGAATTGAGGCGGAAAGACGGGAACGCATTCGATTTTTAGCAATTCAACGTTTGCTTTTTTGCACGCCGAACGAAAGTTGGTTCCGCGGTCGCGAATGTCTTGCGTGTTTACTTTGAGCGGAAGGGAAAGTTTTTGTCCTGCCAGCCAAACTTGATCTGGCAATTTGGAAAGCGAGTGGGAGGGGCAAAGCAATTTAGCAAGCTGACGCCATGTCGTTGGAACTTCGTCGGTAATCGCAAACAGCATCGCCAAGACCGCTGATTCCAGATTGTGGATTGAACCTGAGTAGACTTTTTTTGAGTCCGCAACAAACAGCTTCTTGCCTGCCCTGGCTTTGGTCCCGTGATTGGAAACAACGGAGTCTAGGATTTGGTAGAGATCGGATTCAGGTTGTTCTGTTTTCCACAGCGTACCGGTCATGGTTAGTGGCCCGAGATTCGGGCCATAACCAGCTTCGTCGGTTCCAATTAAAAACGGCACTTTCGGTCCTTTGGTAAACT
>CAYMFZ010000808.1:0-1937 GCA_964389585.1 uncultured Pirellulaceae bacterium
CCCCCGCACAGATCCGTACGTGAAGAGCTACTTCATACGGCTCCTACCTTAAGTCGATCGCGAAAGCGGACATTCGGATAAGGATGTTTGATGTGCGGACGAGGGAGATGCCTGCGGACGAAACGATGCATTCGCTTCCAGGTCCATGAAGAAGCTCCCTTCTGACTGCGACGACGAATCACCTTCAGCCAGAGCTTGGTCACCTCATCAACGAACTGACCCAGCCGCCGCGAATTGCTCGGAACGGCATGGTAATTTAACCAGCCACGAACAACACTTGCCAGCCAACGGGCCGTCTCTCCAAGAGGTCGATGCATACGCTTACGAAGTCTCTGCTTGATCCTCAACAAGGTCAAACGCATTCGCTTGGCGATCGAATGCCGGTGGATCGTGAACCAACCTTGCTTGCGAGTCCGGGCACACATGTGTGTGAACCCCAGAAAGTCAAACGTTTCCGGTCGGCCTTCACCACTTCGCTCTCGTCGCTCTATCGCGTAGCGTCCAAACTCGATCAAACGAGTCTTCTCCTTGTGCAGCTTCAAACCGAACTTGGCAAAGCGTGCACGAAGCTCCTCCAAACACGCTACTGCCTCGCTATGGTTTTCGAAACCAATCACAAAGTCATCCGCATAGCGAATCACCACCACATCGCCGCGACATTGCTTTCGCCACCACGTAATCCATAGATCAAAAACATAGTGCAGATACACATTCGCAAGCAGCGGCGAAATCACCGCACCCTGAGGCGTACCCACCGTCGCCTTTGACCACTGCCCATCGTCACTGACTCCGGCACGAAGCCATTTGCCAATCAGACGCAGTACGCGTGGATCACCGATGCGGTGCTCCAGAAACTTGATCAGCCACTCATGGTCGATCGCGTCAAAGAAGCCAGCAATGTCGGCATCCAATATCCAATTCACCTTGCGATCGGTTATCGCGACCGACAATGCATCCAGCGCATCATGTTGGCTGCGACCCTTGCGAAACCCATAACTGAAACCGGCAAAGTCATTCTCATAAATGCACTCAAGCACCCACACCATTGCTTTCTGGACGACTTTATCCTCCAGTGAAGCGATGCCGATCGGCCGCTGGCGACCATCGGGTTTGGGCAAGTACATTCGCAGAGAGGGCTTCGCTCGGTAGGCTCCTCGGTGAATCCGCTCGCAGAGGCCGTCGATGTTGGCCTCTGCATTTCGCTCGTATTCATGCCAAGTTACATTGTCGACCCCGACCGCTGCGGTCTTCTTCAAGTCGAAGAAGGCTTCCATCAGCAACTCACGGTCTACATGATGCAACAGGTTGTTGAATTTGAGCGTGCTGTCCTTGCGGGCAGCTTCGCGAACGCCGTGAAGTCCACGTGATCTGCGTTGAATCCGATCCTGAGTTCGGCGCAGAGAAGACGACTCGTCGTTCTTCTTGGTTGAATCCCTTTCCTCCACGGGCTCCGCCGATGGGTCAGTTACTGATCGCTCAGCCCCACCGTTGTTCGCCCGCTTCGCTGGTACTATGGATTCATCTGAATTCTTGTCAGCGTTCATGTCAGCTGTACCACCGGAGGTGTTTTCTGACCGACCCAAACCGATTCAACATCGCTAAAGTTCGATTTGGATACCAACAAGATCTCCCGGTTCTCGCGTTTGAAGTTTCCAGGCATGCACAGGTTCTTCGACTCCGCCGTGTCGCTACGTCGCTTGCCAATAATGCGACGCAGCGTGTTGCCTTCCCCCTGACAGGACAAGGTCGGCACACGAAATTTGGGATTTCGGAGCTCAGTGGCTGGCCTGCCTGTACCTCGTTCCGATGCTACACCCGGTTTGTCACCAAACCCAGCGTACGGATTGAGGCCGAAGTGATCGGCTAAATCTTCTTCGTAAGACTCTTTCATTCTCTACTCCAAACCGGTTTAGCCCGGCGCTTTCCCTGTCCCTTTT
>CAYMFZ010000809.1:0-1931 GCA_964389585.1 uncultured Pirellulaceae bacterium
ATTTTTTCCCATCATTCCAATGGCACCTGAAGAACGATTGACCACCACTCCAGGTGATCGTTCCAAAACTTCCAAAGATGCACCGGGTTCACCTAAGTCAATTAGTACCGGGGTGAATCCTGCATTGACCACTGACTCAACTTCACCGTCGGCCCAGACCGTCCGTTTCATGATTCGACAAGGGACGCACCACTTGCCAGTGAAAAAGATAATCATCGGTTTTCCGGATTCCAAAGCCAGTTGCTGAGCCGAAGAGTATTCACCGGCCCAAGCGATGTCGTTTCTTGGAACGTAAAAGCAGTACCACGCATAGGCGAGCGAAACGACGAGCGTAACTCGCCAAAACCATCGCCACAAAAACAATGCTATTCCTGATGATGGCTGAACTATTCGTTCTCTAGACGTTTGACTAATTTGCATCAAGCTGTCCAATAGGCTGAATATTTGTGGATCGCATCGGTTTTCGATCAAGAGATCACAATCCTTGATTCCACGGTGCATGACTTCTCTATCATGTCTACCGATTAATCTCTGAGTTGCCCGACAACAGTCTTTGGCTAGATCCCTTAATTCATTTTGTAGCTGGACTGGCAACAATTCAGATGCGTTTTCATTCAGCTGCCTGAAGCCTTGCGACTCCAGCTACACATCACGGGATTGAGTTTGGAAAAAGCAATTTGATAGCGTGTTTCACTTTTTAAATACTTTTCAAATTTGCCCATCAAAAACCCGGTTTTGAATGTGCTTTCATTTAGAACGTGGTTCGCTGGTGAGAGCCTGAGAGTCGAGCTTGCATTTCATTAGGCAGCCAATTCATCCTGCTCAAACACCTTGTTCTTTTCGTCGAAATCTTTGCGATAAATCCGCTGTCTTTCAAGTGTTGTGTTTTTTACTTGGAGCCTTTCCCAATACTCGTTAGCTATTGGCGCAAGGCTGAGGCCTGCGAATTCGGATGACGTGTTCTGCTGGTGGGTCAGGCCCGAGGCTTGCGCCGGTTGGCGCCAACGGCTCACTACCTTATGTGTCTTCGACCATCTCGATAGTAATCGGTTAGGCTCTTAGTTGATCTTAGCCGTGCGTCCATCTTCGAATAGCTTGATTCGAGATCCTGATTTAACGTTTTCGTGTGAGGTCTTTTTGCCACTGGGCCATGTGACATCAAGGCGGTCGATGGATTGAGATTCTCCCATTCCGATGTGAATCCATTTTCCATTCTGACTTGCCAGTCCCTCGCCGCAAGATAATTGGTAGATCCTTTTCGTTTCGCCAATGGTCGCGAGGATTGTCGAGCCGTAAGCGTCACGCGAACTCCATTCGGTGCTGGCTTTTGCTGCTTGATTTCCGCCCTCGAGTTTGACAAAAACAGCTTGATTGTTTGATTCTGATTTACGTTCACCAATCTTGTTTTTCAAAAGTTGAAAGCGAGGACTTTGAGGTGATGTGATACCCAGGTCAAGCCAGCCATCGCGGTCGAAGTCAGTGATAACGAAACCTCGGCTATCGGCTCGCGAGTCGGCGCCGGAAACAAGCGTTACGTCTTCGAAGTTGTCGCTGCCTTGAATGAACATTCGATTGCGCTCACCGCCACTGAATGACCGGGCGACAGAGCCTTTGGATGGATCGGTTAAATCACGATGTCGAAACGCTTTCAAGTCCAAGTCAGGTGCCCATTGATCGGAAAGCACAAACCGCTCGTCTTTGTTGGGGTCCATTCGCACGACCGTGCGCCAGTGACAACTTCACAAATCAATGTCGCCGGCGATTGACTCAGGTGCTGAAAAGAAACCGCTTGGTACATAGACATCGAGTTTCGAATCGTTGTTGAAGTCTGCCATTTGGCCGCCAACAAGTCGATCTGAACCGAATTGAACGGCACCCGTCCGCCAGTGATCAGACGTCGCAACGCCGCTGGTAGGGAAGTGCATGTGAGC
>CAYMFZ010000810.1:0-1929 GCA_964389585.1 uncultured Pirellulaceae bacterium
ATCCGAATTGAGCTTTCGCGTTCACACCCGGCAGACCACCTGTTTGAGACAACGCATTCAAGACGTCGTTCTTGTAAGCAGGAAGTTGCAATACAAATCCACGACCGGATTGATCACTTCGATCCGTGACTTGAGCTCCAGAAGCCTGTCCTGCAAACTGTTGGCCACGTGATGCCAAAGAGTTGTCTTGACGGACAACAAAGACTCGGTAGGTACGCTCACGCATCAACGTCACGATGATTCGACCGTCTTCCTTCAAGATCGGCTCTGGTCCACCACGATAAGCTCGTTGGATCAAAGCTTCAGCCTGTTGGATCGTCAAACCACGAACCGGGATTGGCTTAACCAAAGGCAACGAAAGCGTTCCGTCTTCACGAACAGGAACCGGGTAACCGATCGCTGGTGGAAGGTCGCTGTCGGGAGCTGGAAGCTGAACCGGCGGAGCGTCTTCAAAGTTACCAAGCACACCTTCGATGAAGATACCTAGCACGTCATCAGAATCGAGAGTATAGAACTCAGGTTTCAACTGACGCAATCGAGCAACGTCGATCGGCACTTTGTCGGCTTGCGGCTCAGCCAGAAACTGAACAGGTACACGGTTCGCTGGAATCGTGTCGATTGGCGAAAACAATGCGGTACATCCAGTCAGAGACAGGCTCATCAAGAATGCTGCCATGACCGCCAATCGGCCGATGTTGCCTCGAATGCTCGAGTTGGTTGTGCAGGTTTGAGTAACCATCACTTCGGACTCCCCTTGATTGCGTCTGGCGAAAGCCAAATCGCGACATTGTTGGTGTGATTCGTTGATTTGTGTATCGAAAAGCGAGCGATCTTTTGGCGGTCAATTTGCCGAAAGATAGCGACGCGTGGTTTATTGGTTACGTCGAGTCGAGTTCCAAGAAGCTGGAACTGTCGCCATCGGTAGTGGCTGATTCGAAGTAGGTGCCGTTTCCAATTTTGGCTGTGGCACATAGTCAGCTTGAACAATTTCAGGCAACGTCGCTGGCACGATTTCAGGCAACTTTGGAGGAGCTGTCATCGCTTGCGGCGGTGCGTCGAAAGTGCCTTTTTGCAAAACCGAAGGCATGTTGTTCGATGGCATGTAGCTTGGGTACGTCGGGGGTTGAACGCGAGGAGCATTCATGCCTGAAGCTGGTCGTTGAGCTTGGTTGGCAGCAACCACAGGAACATCAGCCGGCAAAACGGCTTGCGTTTTTTCTTGCTTGACTGCTGAGTTGATCATTCGTGAGATCAACACATCATGGTAAGTGCCAGCCTTGTCTTTCTTGGCCGCTGCGACTCCCGCAGGGTAGCCTTCGAACCAACTGTTGACACAGCGAGCACCATCAACTGATTGATACTCGTATGAACGATACTCTTCTGCTGGAAGTGCCGGAACATATCCGTCGCCACCATTACACATCGCTTCGTAGCCGGCACAGAATCCGGATTCGAAATGCTCTGCGTACGGACGATCGCAATTTCCGTAGCGAAGATTAAAGGCTCGTTTGGCCCAAACGTAGTCACGGTAAGTGACCATTGCGGTTTCGTGTAACCCTAATTTGCAACCAACGGATTGGCTAAGAGTTAACATCGCGAGGCCAATAAGCACTAGCCGAAGTCCCGCTCGCGGTGAGAAGGATGCGAGTTGGTTTTTCACGACGACTTTCTTGAACATGATTTCCCCCTGAATTGAAGTCCAGAGAAACCAGCGGCTTCTATGGATGTATGGCGATGAGACTACGTTCCATCACCTCACCCAAGTAATCGCCCAATAAGCTATGCCGAATTTAACGAACATTGCACTTATGCTCGTTTTCGCGAAAAAATTAGTCCGATCAGTCAATCCGAATGTCGCGATAGGCGGTTTTTGCAATCAAATCTCTGCGTCTCCACGGGCTCTTCGTGAGAAAATCGCTTTCTTACTTC
>CAYMFZ010000811.1:0-1921 GCA_964389585.1 uncultured Pirellulaceae bacterium
GATCGCGCCTGT
The DNA here is from genome assembly GCA_964389585.1 of uncultured Pirellulaceae bacterium. Lineage (GTDB taxonomy): Bacteria > Planctomycetota > Planctomycetia > Pirellulales > Pirellulaceae > Mariniblastus. Next base: position 13 of record CAYMFZ010000811.1, read on the forward strand.
CCCTGATCTGGTCCTTGTCGTTGGCGAACTTTGGATTGGATTCGATTTGGCGAAGCTCTTCGCTGGCCATTTTGAAGTCGCCCATTTGTTGAAACAGATAGGCGATGTCGAAATACTCGTCAGGCTGATCTGGTTCTTTGATGCGTGAGTGGAGGACGCTACGAATCACTTCGCGTGGTACGGATCCTGTTGAAATCCGCATCGTCCATTGCTTTGTGCCCTCAAGCGTATCGTTGCCGGCGAGATTTTTAAGTTCACAAAATCGAGGACCGATTTTGGTGATGCCTTGAATATAAGTTTTACGAACTGCGGTTCCGCCCTTCGCGGATAATCCAATTGTGAATTCACGGTGTCCAAATTGGTCGAACGGTCCAACGCCTATGAATGTTCCTGTTCCCTCGGTCCATTTCGGGGCCTTTTGATAAATTTCAAATATCTTCTCTCTGGCAAGATCGGAATCTCCAAACGGCGGACGGGCGGTGTTGGCATTGATGAAGACCCGGCGAATTCCGTTGTCGATTCCAATCGCATCACTTGCATTCATGATTGGACTGGGCGTCGGTTTGTTGATGCTGAGTTCTTTGACGGAAAAAACATCGCCCTCGTATTGAACGCCGGTGTCAACAGTGACGACCTGAGGGGGGCTAGATTGCGCAAAGCAACTGTCAGAGAGGCCTGAGCCCCACAGCAAAAGCGCGGCTGTGAAGATGAGCACAAGTCGTCTTGCTAGACAACTTGTTGCAATTGTCGTTCGATTTCGCGAAGTTTCAGCCGATTGGAAGTGGCAAAGAGACGGGAGAATTGGTTGGCCAAAACACAGCGAACGGCTTTTCATTCGTTCGGTCATTAGATTTGCTCCCAAAGATCTGTCAGTTTGACAAATCCTTTTTTCTTGTTGCCCGATTTCATTATAGTGCAATCATAATGGTTCAGCCAACTTTTCATAAGCTATATTTAAGACGGCAATAACAACGCGAACACAACGAACTTGATTCATGGCGCAGTCGATACCCACTAAACAAACTTCCCAACCTTCTGCGGACAGCCCGGCAAGAACGCGGCTGCCGAGTTCTTGGAAAGAGCTGATCGAACTTCCTCGGTGGGCAGTCTATTGCCAAGCCGCTTTGCTCGGTTTGATTGCAACTACGTTTTTCATTTTCGGAATGATGGTCGGAAGTTTGACTTCCAGTTCGGGTACCGAAATCAACGCGACATTCGATTGCCGAGTGACGGGTAGCGTTGCCTATCGAGTTGACGGTGATTTGCGAGCCGACGAAGGTGCGGTGATTATGCTGCTTCCTCAGAACAGAAAACCAGACGAACGCGCTGCTGGAATCTCAGTCAATCCAGGATCGTTCAAAGCTCTTGATAACGAAGCCATCGATCGGATTCATTCGTTAGGTGGGGCGGTTGTTCGTGCCGATGAAAATGGTCAGTTTGATGTAATCATCGATGCGAACTACGGAAATGGTTTGTCGTACTATTTGGTAATCGTTTCCAAAAATCAGCGAGGAATCGATACCGAAGAAATGACCAAGGAGCAAACGGCTTCGATCAGCGCTTTTTTCATGCCAGTTGAAGACGTTGTGGAGGACCGCTCTTTCCATTGGATGAAAGTGGTTGCGGAATCGGAAAGTCTGATTTTGCCCGAGATCGAATTTTAGAATAAGAGCCTATCCGATAACTGTAATACTTCGTTTTAGTGAGCCGTAGGCGCTACCCCCGGGCCTGAACAATCAACAAAATATGCCATTGGGATCTGCTTGCCCTACGCTAAAGCCAACGGCTCACAAGTTTGAGATAAGCTACAATTTTCCGTGTAAGATTCTTACAATCGCGGTGTGAGTATCAGTATATCCCTGAATTGCCGGAGGCTCGTGTGGCACAACTTCCGGAAACGCGACACAGC
>CAYMFZ010000812.1:0-1908 GCA_964389585.1 uncultured Pirellulaceae bacterium
GTGATACTCATCAAGGTTAGCGACCTGTTGTGTCTCATCGGCAAAAGTGTCGTCGACTTCGGCAATGTTGGCTGACCATTTTTTACCTGCTGAGGGATCGAATTCCATCTGCACAATGAACTTGCCTTTGTTGGTCGAAGAAGCCACCAACGTCGCGCCGATTTGAGTTGGTGCGACTGTTTGTCCCGTTGGTCCACCGATCACTGCGTCGACTTCGGGAAGTTGTTTTGCCAGTTCGAACAAATCTTCTCGTGGAAGATAAGCAAGTACGATCTTGCCATCGACCGGCTCGTCTAGCTGATCCAGCAAGTCCAGCACGGATTGACGAGGCTCTTTGATCTGCAAATTTCCCGACCTCAATGAGGGATCAAGGACACCAAAGACTGCAATCGACAATCCGTTCGCTTCAACAATTTTCACTGGCTCAACAAGCAGTTTTCCATCGGCATCACAAACGTTTGAGGAGAGCAGGGGGGCCGACAGTTGGGAGGCAATCTCCCGAATGACCTCGGCTCCAAAGGCGGCTTCGCTGGCTCCGATATTATGGGCCGCGACTCCCATGGCGATTTCGCCTTTGAGGATCGCTTCGAGTTTGGTTCGATGGTAGTCCGATTTTCCGGCCGCAGCACCTCCAACATCAAGCACTATCGTCGGCTGCCTCGCTTTCATTTGGGAAACCATTGTCCCGCGGCGAAGCAATCCACCGCTTTGTTTTGTCGAACAGCCGCAGGGAACGATCCAGCCGTTGGTGTCAGCGGAAACTAGGAACGAGATCGGCGTCTTATTTGAATCGGGCTTATTAGTCGTTGATGTCGATTCCTTTTTGCATCCAGATAGACCGACAACACCTATAAACAGAACCATGGCCGCCAATAAAACGGCATGGACTACAACAGCTCGGAAGCCAAGCACTTCCAGCCAAACAAAAGACGAAGCGCCATTTGAGCCCCTTAGCTCTTTGATGAACTGGCTACCCTTGAACTTAGAATTGTAGAAACGGTTTTGCATTTAGTTTGATCAATGCCGTTGTTTAGTGCGTCAATGCATAAGCCAAAATGTTGACATTGATTTCGATTGAGTTTGAAATCTCGTTACCTCCACAACAGCAACAACCTGTCGTGTGAGCCGTATCATTGAGTCCGTCTTGTGAGTACATCACGCCCAACCGACCTTCGAATCCGATTCCTTCAAGTGGCTTAACCGAACCATGTTTGGCTTTGACTTCTTCAACGTCGTAGACCGTGTGAAAAACTGCGTGATCCATCGCGAGCGCGTCCAAACGGCCTTCGCCAAAAATCGTGGCCATCTCGCGACGGAAACTTTTATCCCATTCAGTCGAAGAGCAACCGGCTGACGCCAACAAGAAACCGCCGCGCTCAACGAATCGTTTTAGATTTTGACGCTCGGCATCGGGAAGCGTAAAAGCGCCCTCTCCAGTCATGATGACCAACGGGAAATTATAGATCTCTTCGCTTGAAAGCTTGATCGCGTGAAATCGTCGGCTGGTGGAAACCGATGAATCCTGTTCGGCTTGGACGAGGAAGTGATCCGCAAAACACTCGCTACTCTTGGTGCCCGCGTAAACGAGATTGGCGACTTGGACGATTCCGTCAGGCTCGCCGCCAACGTGTTTTGGGTCTGGGATGGGCTTCACGTCATTGCCAGCGGTCGCCACTTTTTGATCAGCGATTTCGGTGGTCGGCTGAGTCGGACTGGTGGTTGAATTTACTTTTTTTACCGGTGTCTGATCTGTCGATTCGTCTTGCGCGAACGAGGTCGCGCAAAAAGCCAATACGCAAACAAGTGATAGTATTTTGTTTTTCATTTTTTCGTCCGTGTCAGTTTTCAAGAAACTTACTCTTACTCTTACTCTTACTCTTACTCTTACTCTTACTCTTACTCCTACTC
>CAYMFZ010000813.1:0-575 GCA_964389585.1 uncultured Pirellulaceae bacterium
CCACCAACCGTTGTTGTTTCAAGCTTAGCGCGTTTCATGCGAAAAATTTCTATCGTCATCCCGGTGTTCAACGAAGAAGATTCTTTGGTTGAGCTTCATGCGCAGATTCAGTCTGTCGCTCAAGCCGAGTCCAACGAAGCCGAATTTGAAGTCATCTTCATCGACGACGGTTCATCCGATCAATCTTGGTCGGTGATGTCAAGTTTGGCCGCGAAAGATCGTTCCATTCAGTGCCTTCGGTTCAGACGAAACTTTGGCAAGGCGTGTGCGCTTCGCGCGGGGGCCAAGGCGGCGATTGGTGAGCTTATCATCACGATGGATGCCGACCTCCAGGATGATCCGGCTGAAATACCAAAGATGATTGAAACCCTCGATTCGGGGTTCGATTTAGTCAGTGGTTGGAAGCAGGTCCGCAACGATCTGGTGGGTAAGACGCTTCCCTCGAAAGTATTCAACTGGCTGGTCGGATGGATGACCGGCGTCAAGTTGAACGATCACAATTGTGGATTCAAAATCTATCGACGTGAAGTCTTTGATGAAGTCAAGTTGTACGGCGAGATGCATCGCTTCGTACC
>CAYMFZ010000813.1:585-1907 GCA_964389585.1 uncultured Pirellulaceae bacterium
TGCTCGCTGCGTCTCGCGGATTTCGAATTGGCGAAGTGCCTGTTAATCACCGATCGCGCGCTCACGGGGTTTCGAAATATGGTTGGTCCCGATTGCCCAAAGGTTTTTTGGATTTGCTGACGGTCAGTTTTTTGACAGGCTTCAACCAGCGGCCGCAACACTTGCTTGGAATGTTTGGCTTGGCATCGTTCTCACTCGGTGTCGTTGGCTTGGTTTATATGATGATCTATTGGATCTTGCGAATGAGCTTTGATGCTTTTGCCGATTGGGCACCGCTTCATCAACGCCCGCTGGTCATCTATTCATTAGGCGCGCTTTTGCTCGGAACGCAATTATTGGTGATGGGCTTTCTGGCAGAACTCATTGTTGCAAAAGGGCAAAGTGAAAAAGAGCCCTACGCGATTAGCGAAAGAACAGGCGGGATGTGGGACTAGCCAGTCCGTTTAGCAAAGTTTGGATTGAACTACAACGATCGACGAGAATAACTAAGAAACATCAATGAGTCAGCCAACGTCCAATCAAAACGAAACGTGTCCCGCCGAGTTGCCAAACTTTTGCGCCCAACGCCATTGGTCGATTTTCTGGATATTGATTATCTGCTCGGTAACGATGGTCGCTGGCCGAGTGATGACAGTTCAGAACCACAACGCCAAAGGCGACTCGCCGTTTTTCAGCGCCAACGACCGGAGCCGCTGGTGTACGATTCGTTCGCTCGGTGATCACGGAACTTACGAAATTGACGAGGTGATCCAATCAGATCAGCCGATTGATTGGAGCACGATCGACCAAGTCCGTCACGTTGGCGAAGATGGTCAACTTCATTTCTATTCAAGCAAACCAACGCTTTTGCCAACGATGCTCGCGGGTGTTTACTCCGTAATTAAATCTGTCACTGGAAAAGATTTAGTCAACGACACAATGTTCGTGTCACGCTTGATGCTGATGTTGGTCAGCGTCGTCCCTTGGGCGATCTATTTGTTTTTCATGGCGAAAACGATCAACGCGATCCCCGTTCGAGATTGGGCGCGTTATTTCGTGTTGGCCTGTGCGGGGTTCGGCACGTTTCTGTCAACTTTTTCCAATACGCTCAACAATCATTTGCCTGCGGCGATCAGCGTGATGATTGGGCTTTATTGTTTGGCTGAAATTTGGCGACGCAAAGACGTCCATTGGTTGCACTTCGCGGCTTGTGGATTGTTCGCAGCGTTTGCGGCAGCCAACGAGCTTCCGGCGCTTTCGTTTTTCGGGCTGGCGGGTTTACTTTGTCTTATTAAGTCATTTTCAAAAACGGCGATTGCTTTTGTGCCGGCCGCAATTTTGGT
>CAYMFZ010000814.1:0-1899 GCA_964389585.1 uncultured Pirellulaceae bacterium
AAGAGTAAGAGTAAGAGTAAGAGTAAGAGTAAGAGTAAGAGTAAGAGTAAGAGTCAATTTCGAAATGAGTGCCGAAAGGCACGGCAGGTGATAGCCATGGACGCAAGTCCATGGTCAACGCCCATCCAGCAAAACGGAGTCCCGACAGGGACGGCACAACCCTATCCCAAAGATAAACTCACGAATCATCCCATCAAACCAAATGACCGTCGATAAATCCAACGAACGCGTGCGAAAAATGTTTGGCGAAATTGCGCCAAAATACGATCGCATGAATCACTTGCTCTCCATGAATGTCGACAAATATTGGCGTTGGAAAGCCGTTCGAAAACTTGCTCCAAACAAGACGGATCCAATTCTCGATGTATGCACAGGAACGGGCGATTTGGCTTTTTCCTTCCACAAATACATCGACGGCAAGGCACCCGTTATCGGGTCAGACTTCTGTTTTGAAATGCTCGAAGTCGGTCGTCAAAAAAGCGACAAAAGCAACCGCGATGTTTCCTTTGTCGAAGCCGACGCACAAAACCTGCCTTTCGAAAACAATCGGTTCCAAATCGTCTCTGCCGCGTTCGGGCTTCGAAACGTCGCCAGCACCGATAAAGGACTTGAGGAAATGACGCGGGTTTGCAAGCCAGGTGGCCAAGTCGCAATTCTCGAATTTTCAGTTCCACGCTACCAGCCAATCAAAGGGATGTACGGCTGGTACTTCAAAAATGTACTGCCCAAGATCGGACAGATGTTGGCTCGCAACGACTCAAGTGCATACAGTTATCTTCCAGATAGTGTGGGTGAATTCCCATGTTATGAAAAACTGACGGAGCGAATGTTGGCGGCCGGCATGACGACGGCAAAGTTTTATCCGCTGACGTTTGGCATCGCGACGCTTTACATTGGAACCAAATGAGTCAACATCCTATCGTCCTTGCGATTACTGGAGCCAGCGGCGTCGTCTACGGACAGCGTTTGCTGGAAGTCTTGTTGCATTCCAACGTCGACGTGCATTTGACAATCAGCGATTCAGCGAAAGTGGTTGCCAAGCACGAGTTAGGCCTTTCAGTTGACTTGGTCGATTTCAAGATACAACAACTGGTTCCAAATTATCAAGGTTCCAAAGGCGTTGAATATCACTACTACAAAGATTTCATGACGCCAATTGCATCGGGCGCTTTCAAGACGCGTGGAATGATCGTGTGCCCGTGCAGTGGCGGAACGATGTCAGGGATTGCGACTGCGGCGAGTCGGAATTTGATTCAGCGTGCTGCAGATGTTCACCTGAAAGAACGCAGGTCTTTGGTTTTAGTGCCTCGCGAGGCTCCGCTTTCGTTGATTCAAATCGACAACATGCGAACTGCTTGCGCCGCGGGCGCGACGATCTTGCCCGCATCTCCCGGCTTCTACCAAGACACGAGTTCTGTCAGCCATTTAGTTGACTTTGTGGTAGCGAGAGTTTTGGATCTGTTTGATATTGAGCATGATCTGGTGAAGCGTTGGGGAAGCGAGGGCTAACGCACCGATGCAGAAGATGCATCGGTTTACGCTGATGAGTGGCCGGATTTGCAGCTCAATTGAACTGGTGAAATGAATCAGCCTGATTAGAATTGCTGACTGAAAAAACACGTTGAAAGAATTTGGCGTTCGCACGCAATTGAGGAGAGAAACATGCCAATCAGAATTGAGGCTGGCACGACGGTGGGATATCAAGCACGAGTCAACTACAAGACTCATGTGCTACAAAAGAAATATCAGTACAAGAGCCGATTGTTTTCACGCTCAATTTACGGCTGGCGGAAGGCTAAAAAGTTGGCGATTGAGTGGGAAGCTGAGACCCGCAAAGAGTTAGAAAAAAGTGGAGTCGTTTTTGTTCGTGGGTAAAATCGGCGGGACTAGGCAAGGTAA
>CAYMFZ010000815.1:0-1884 GCA_964389585.1 uncultured Pirellulaceae bacterium
TAGTTTCCAACCTTCTCTTTCAAGTCAGCCCAGAACTCATCAACGTTTTCTGTTTCCTTGCCACCGATCTTGCGTCCGTCTGACGTTACGGCACGCGCAGGGACGTCGATGTACTTGCTCTCCGGGATAACTTTTTTGTTTCCTTTAAGCAATTCAGAGAGGACTTTGACCGACTGGTAACCGTACTCGTACGGATTTTGAACGACGGTCCCGATCACGGTTCCGTCTTTGATTCCTTGAAGCGTCGCATCGTCTTCGTCGAATCCAGCAACTTTAACTTTGTCAGTTTTGTTGGCTTGTTTGATCGCCTGCAGCATTGCGGGTGGGTTATAAGCGAACAACCCAACCATCACATCGACTTCTGGGTAGGTGTTGAGCGCGTCTTCAGCTTTTTGTTTGGCAACTTGCGTGGCTCCTTGGTCGACGAGAGTCGTGAGTATCGTGAACTTCTTGCCTTTGACTTCTTTGACTTCGTCCCGCCACTCAAACCCGCCCTCGCGGTCAAGCAGTTCATCGATAACGCCTTGTTGACGTTTTTGCGCGTTGTCTTGTTCAAGACGACCGATGGCAAGCACGACGTTTGCGCCATCGGGGTAGGCGTCTTTGATTAGTTTGCCAACGGTCCGACCCGCGGCGTAATTGTCCACGCCAATGTAAAGAAGGCGTTCGGTTTCCGGGGCATCTGAATCGTGAGTGATCAGTGGAATTTTAGCTGCCCACCCGTTGAGCATCTCACGCTGGTTGACGGCATCGATGGGGCTGATTGCGAGTGCGTCGATTCCGCTAGACAGCAAGTCCTCGATAATCTGTTTTTGCTTGGTCGCGGTGGCTTCGCTTGGGAATCGAACATCGACATCGACATTGAAGTCCTCGCCTGCGTCCTTCACTCCGACTTCGGCGATGTTCCAAAAACTGGCAATCTGGTTGGTGACGAAAGCAATCGTTGGTTTGTCTAGAGCAGAACGTTCACCGGCATTGTTTAGAGGCTCATCTGCCATCAAGCCAATCACAGAAACGCTCAATGGAACAAACAATGCAGCTACGAATGTTTTGAACTTCATCTCAACTCCAATCCTCGAAACGCGTGAAGAAGGCTCCAATGTAGCCGAACTGGAATGCGGCTTCATCCGTTTATTGGTGTTTTCGCCGACGAAATCCGGTTGAAAGCGGTTGGATCCGTCAAAAGATCCGACTTGGGATATGGTTGACCTGAAATTGAACAAACTTGACTGCGTGTTAATTGCGTTTTAGCTTGAAACTCAGTCGATTCTTCCAAGGCACAATATGGCTGTGCTTCTCTACTATCATCAATTTGCACGAGGTAACAATGAAAACGGAGCTGGCACCTGAAGAAGTCGAGATACGAAGAGGAGTTGCAAACTTGCAGCGGGGAGCGGAGACCGTGGGCGGCAAGCTTTATTTGACCAACCAGAGATTGGTATTCGAATCTCACGCATTCAACATTCAGTCGGGTGCGACCCTTATTCCACTCAGCGAGATTTCCAAAACAGAGCCTTGCTGGACCAAATTCTTAAACCTGATTCCAGTCGCGCCAAACTCGTTGGCTGTGTCGACTTCAGAAACAGAATTCCGATTCGTTTTGATGGGACGAAAGGCTTGGAAGGCAGCGATCGACGGGCAACTTGAGGGCTCGTGAAAACAAGACGTGGCTGAGCTTGACCCGGAGCACGAGCAAACGGTGTCGGCAAACCAGCCGAGGGGACAATTAGAACGTAGAAGTTTGAGACGATCCGAATTGGAAGTCGGTTCAAAAAAAGCCCGCAAACACCGGGTTTATCGGCATCTGCGGGCTTTAAGCGATGTGGTCAGGGGCGGGCTCGAACCGCCGACACATGGATTTTCAATCCATTGCTCTACCAACTG
>CAYMFZ010000816.1:0-1872 GCA_964389585.1 uncultured Pirellulaceae bacterium
CCATTTTTGATTTCCGACAACCCATATTAGAAGTAGGGGGCTGGCGATGACGAATGACCGCAGGTAAAGATTGACTTCCTCACCCTCGCCGTTTTGCGTGAACGTCGCCATCATCGACGCGATTACGACCGCGACACCGATGTTTCCAGTCAGCATCAAAAATGCCAATACTCGCCGCCGAACCGGATGGTTGACGACTTGTTCTGATTCAGAAGTCGTAAAGCCAACGCCCGTGTAGGCGGACCGAGCTTGGAATCGCGCGGAGTCTTGAGACATGCCGGTAAGTGAAAGCGCCACCGATCCGATTCGCGTGATTAGCAGCGAAACGATTAGTGTTGAAACAAGGGTGATCAAAGCGACCAAAGTTTGGCTCCAGCGAAGTTGACGACGGCATCGAACCGGTATCTTATCGACTGGCTTCGCTTGAACAAAGATCACGTGATTTAGGCTTCCAGCCTGAATTGAATTTTCTCAAGCTGGAAGCGCAGAGATCCTAAGGTCACACCATGAAACCCGTTCTCGATTTCAACTCGCTATTTTGCCGAGCGAATTTTGACATACTTTTTCATTGGGCTAGAAGCCTTTGCGTTTGGCTTCCGTTTTGCCTGAGTACGAGCCGCCGCTTTGGTTTTTGGCGTTCGAGGTTTTGCAGGCTTTGCCCCTGAGTGTTTCGAGGTACCAGCACTGGCGTTCCGCGGACCCTTGATTCGACCACGTCCAGCAGCCGAGCCGGTTGAGCGTGACCGGCTGGCGTAGCGATTCTCGCCTTCGCGATTGTAGCGATCTCGCTTTTCGCCTTGCTCCGTTCGCTCACCACTGGCATTGCTTTTTCCCTTGGTCGATTTTTTGTAAGGCTTCTTTTCGCTGGCCTTGGACGAGTCAAAATCTTTATCGAACTTGCGTTCCGGTTTTGAGTAGCTTCCTCGCTCGGCAGCCGGTTTGTCATACGACTTTTTGTTCGAGTATTTCTTATCCCCGTATTTTTTGCCGCCGAATTTGTTTCCGCCGCTTCTACCTTTGTCGTAGCGGCCACCGCCGTGGCTTGGGGCAGATTTGCGGCCACCCGATTTGGCATAGGTCTCATTTGATTTAGAAATTCCCAAACGTTGTCCCTGAACATTGACGTTCTTGAGATGTTCGATCAAGTCTTGGGGAATATCGGTTGGCAAATCAATCGTGCTGAACTGGTCAAAGATGTTGATGCGACCGATGTCCGCATTGCTTAAATCAGCTTCGTTCGTGACGGCACCGACAATGTTGCCAGGTCCGACGCCATGCGAGCGGCCAACTTCGACACGATAAGTCGTCATTGGACCACGGTCGCGACGATCGTTCCCGCGACCAGTATTCTTCTTGTCTCTTTCTTTTCGCCAATTCGATTTCGCCGCGGCGAGTTCTTTTAGCAAGAGAGGAGTGTCGCCTTGGGCAAGAACGGCAAGAGCGCCAGCGAGATCAGCAAACGGAATTTCGGATTCGTTTTGAAGTTCCGAAACAAGATTTGAAAAGAACTTGATCTGTTTATCTTCGGTCGCGGCGACGATCTTCTGTTTGAAGTTCTCAACGCGAACTCGGTTGATTTCGTCAATCGACTTTTGCTTGAACTGGTCGATCCGTTGGTTCGTTGCTCGTTGAAGTCGGCTGAGTTTCCCTTTTTCCTTTGGCTCGACAAACAAGATCGCGTTGCCAGTTCGGCCCGCACGTCCCGTTCGCCCAATCCGGTGGACGTAGGCTTCGGTGTCGTGTGGGAAATCGTAGTTGATCACGTGACTGATACGTTTCACATCCAAGCCACGTGCTGCGACATCGGTTGCAACAACGACATTGATGCGTCCCGACTTCAACTGGTTTACCGTTCTTTCACGTTGGTTTTGT
>CAYMFZ010000817.1:0-1848 GCA_964389585.1 uncultured Pirellulaceae bacterium
AGTTGATTGCCAAATCTACGACTACCGTTAAGGGAGGAGGCTGGGCCGTCTGGGCGTCACCAATGTTAAAGCGGTAGGTCAAGATGAAAATTGTGTGGTTTGTTGGAAGGCGATGATGCTTACCACTCGCTGGCATGGATTTCGTTTCAAAGATCTTATTGATAGTGATGGCATGCATAAGTCGCATTAGTTTTTTACTGGAATATACTGGCCGCAGCTTTGATTGGCGATTTGCTTTAGTGATGCGCTGCCACTTCCCAGCGAAATCGTATTTATTCTGGTTTCGTGCGTATTCAAAGCAACAATTTGTGCCTCAGTACCTGGGCTAAATTCTCCATCGGACAACAAAAATATCTCGTCGCATTCATCGATGAAGGCTCGACCAATTGCAGGAATAGGATTGGTTCCACCTGACGAATTAATAGTTTTGAGCCAGGTGCTGTTTTTTTTTAGATTGTCTTTCGTCGCTTTACAATCAATGAACTTCGAATCGTATCTAACGGAGGAATTGAAAAAGTAAATCGAAAACATCTGATCTTCTGACAATTGAGCAAGAGCCTTGGTCAGCTCTTGCTGGGCCAGTTTGGCCTTTGTGCCTGCCATGCTGCTGGAAATGTCGATCACGTAAGCAATATCCTCTCCAGTTGCTTCAACACCAAAGAATCCAACGGAACCATCTATGGGTAAAAACCCAATTGCCCCAACGGAAGACGGTCTTGCAGAATATCGTTCCTCTTCTTCCGAAGTCATAACGGGCATTACTGAATTCGGTTGCTCGTTTTCAGCGGTGCTACTCTCTCTCGCTTTCCCACTCGACGATGCCTGGTCATTTTCTGTCGTTCCCTCGACTATTGTTTCCTGTTTGCTTTGGATACCGCTGACAGCTAGATCATCTCCTTGATTGGAAACTTTCAATTCTTCAGCTCCTGCAAAGGCTGAATTCACCTCATTTTCTAAAGATTCCGTTTTGCCAGCGACCGCATCTCCAGCCTCACCGTTGCGAATGGCTGCACACGACGCAAGAAAAAGGGCGAAAATCAACAGTAGCGCGAGAAACAAGACAATACCCAAAACCATCAAGAGCTTAGAGAGTTTAGAGAGTTGGACTGACTCTTCTTGGTTAATCTTATTGATTGGAGGAGGTCGTGTTTTCATTTCTTTACTGCGTTTTTGCGCTACTTCCAGAACCTTCGCTAATCAGACCATCCGTAGGAATAATTCGATACTCAAATCCACTGCGAACACTCTCGTCCCTGAGCTTTCCAAATGTGTCAAACGAGTCAGAACGTACAACATATGTAAGAAAATCCCGGCTGGCATTAAATTGACGAAACTGAGATTGAATCGCACTCGAACTCATCGATATTCCGCTCCCCTGTTTGATTTTGAAGTGCTGAGACTTGATGCTGGCGTCGATGTCGGCGTCGGTAGAAGAACACGTTTCAAAATGGTATTTGTTCAACGAAAACCCATAGCCTGAGCGATTTGAATTCAAGACAAACAACTTGTCCGATTCGACGAAAATCGGAACTTCCTGTTTTGTCGTTGCCTGCTCCTTCGGAAGCTCCATTGTCCTGGTTCTTTGCTTCTTTTCTTTTGCTAATTCCTTGGTAACGCGCGTTCGCTCATTGGATTTCTGACCGAGCACTAATGCGAATCGCTTCAGTTCCGACTCAGCCTTCTTGGTCATTCCTTTGGTCTTGGCTAGTTGGCGTTCTAGCGAACTGGCTTTCGATTCCAAATCATGGTTTTGCAGTGTTTGGGTCGTTAAATCCTCAGCGAGCTGTTTTAGTTCAGCTGTTTCAAAACCTTTTTTCGGACCCGGGTTTGGGTCGTCGAAGTTGATGA
>CAYMFZ010000818.1:0-1828 GCA_964389585.1 uncultured Pirellulaceae bacterium
ACCACGAGCACCAGAGTGAGCCATCAAGAACACAGGATTCACATAGCCCATTCCGCCACGATCATCCGCTTCCATCGCGGCCATCATTTCCTTGGTGATACTCTCACGAGCATGCGTCCAAGTGTCCAGCACTTTGTTATATCGTTCTTGCTCAGTAATCACTCCACGCTCGTAGTGCTTACGGAACTTAAGAACTTCTTTTTCAGCGGCCGCAACGAATTTCTCTTTCGAATCTGGCGTAACAAGATCGTCGGTCGCAAACGAAAGTCCCGAACGAGTACTTTCGCGGAAACCGAGCTGATTCATGTCATCCAACAGATCAATCGTCTCGCGACGACCAAGCGTTTGGTAACAGTCGGAAATCACAACCGCGAGGTCACCACTCTTCAGTGGATAGTTGTAAAAATCCATTCCAGCCGGAAGCATCATGTTGAACATGACTCGGCCGTAACTCGTCTCGATGATTTGACCTGGCTTACGATCTTCTTCATTGAGTCGAACGAATCGCTCTTTTGGAAGGCGAACTTTGATCTTGGCATGCAAGCTAATCACGCCCAATGCAAACGCTGTATCCGCTTCGTCGAGTGAAGAAAACGTCATGCCATCGCCAAGCTGATTTGGCAGCATGAGTGAAAGGTAATAGCAACCCATCACCGTATCCTGCGACGGGCTCATGATTGGCCGGCCGTTGGATGGTGCGAAAATATTGTTTGTCGAAAGCATCAACGTGTGGGCTTCGACTTGGGCTTCAATCGAAAGCGGCAAGTGAACCGCCATCTGATCGCCATCGAAATCCGCGTTGAATCCCTTACACACAAGCGGGTGCAAGTGAATCGCGTTACCTTCAACCAGGATCGGCTCGAAAGCCTGAATGCCCATTCGGTGAAGCGTCGGAGCACGATTCAACATAACCGGATGATTGCGAATCACCTGCTCCAGAATGTCCCAAACTTCTTCGTCCTTGCGCTCAAGCATCTTCTTGGCGCTCTTGATCGTGTCCGCGTGACCGAGCTCTTTCAGTTTGCGAATGATGAATGGCTGGTAAAGTTCCAACGCAATCTTTTTCGGCAAACCACATTGGTGCAGCTTTAGGCGAGCACCAACCACGATGACCGAACGAGCCGAGTAATCGACGCGCTTTCCGAGCAAGTTTTCACGGAAACGACCCTGCTTACCTTTGATCATATCCGTCAAAGATTTCAGCGGGCGATTTGAGCTACCCAAAACAGGTCGCTTACAACGGTTGTTGTCAAACAAAGCATCGACCGACTGCTGCAACATTCGTTTTTCGTTGCGAATGATAACTTCAGGAGCATTCAAGTCGACAAGCTTACGCAAACGGTTGTTGCGGTTGATGATTCGACGATAAAGATCGTTAAGATCCGACGTCGCGAAGTTTCCTGAGTCCAACAAAACCAACGGACGTAGATCCGGAGGAATCACAGGGATTACATCGAGGACCATCCACTCAGGCTTGTTGTCACTGTCACGAATCGACTCGACAATCTTCAAGCGGTTCGTCAGGTCTTTTCGTTTTTGCTTTGAGCCGGTTTCTGCCAATTCAATTCGCAAGTCGTCCGACAACGCGACCAAATCAAGTTCAGAAAGCAATTCACGAACGGCATCGGCACCCATGTTGGCTTTGAAGCTGCCTTCGCCAAACTCGGCGCGAGCGGCGCGGTACTCTTCTTCGGTCAACAATTGCTGACGCTCAAGATCCGAAGTACCAACATCTGTCACAACGTAATCCTGGAAGTAAATCACTTTTTCCAGGCTGCTCGTTTTCATATTCAGCAAGTTACCCAATCGGCTGGGCATCGCTTTGAAG
>CAYMFZ010000819.1:0-1821 GCA_964389585.1 uncultured Pirellulaceae bacterium
CATTCGCGATAATTGGAGGGTGATCGAGAAAGCCACTCAACCAGAAACAAATCTGCTTCGACCGCTGATTACGCATCACGATGCTCAGCGTTGGCTGGTTGGGTCGCCGCAAAAGCAGGTTCTCTATCCGTACGATCGTCGTTCACGAAAACGCCGACCGATTGATCTGGCTTTGTTTCCACAGGCTGAGTCGTATCTTGCCCAGCATCGAGAACGATTAGAAGGGCGGAAGTATTTGATCGATTCGGGTCGCAAGTGGTTTGAGATTTGGGTGCCGCATCAACCCAAGGAATGGTCGATCCCAAAGATCGTTTGGCCAGACATTGCTGATCAACCAAGATTCTTTTTGGATTCAAGCGGCGCGATTGTGAACGGCGATTGTTACTGGAGTAAACTTCGGCCCAACGTTGATTCGGATTGGTTGTACTTGATGTTGGCGGTGGCTAATTCGAGTGTTGCGACAACGTTTTACGACACGATGTTTCACAACAAGTTGTATGCAGGTCGGCGAAGGTACATGACGCAGTATGTTAAAGAGTTTCCATTGCCACAATTGGATTCAAAGATTGGCAGACAGATCGTTCGAATTGTTAAACGGCTTGTTGAAAAACCAAACAAACGTGACGAAGCTAAGGTCCAGGTGAAAGTTTTGGAGGCTTTTGGATTGATGGAGTCGTTTTGAACTGTTGGCGTTAGCCTAATGGGATTGATTGATGAGCCTGATGCTACCTTCCCACTGAAAGTGGGAGTGTCGAAGTCAAAATTGCGTTCAGCATTTTTGACGACGGGGAGGGCTCGAACTCAATAGTGCATCGAAAAACAGAGTAAAAATTTCCCTCCCCTCGTTGATACGCTGAACGCGGATCAACTGCGACCCTCCCATTTTCAATGGAAGAGTGCTTCCATTCGCTAAATTCACAATTTAAAGCAAGTACTATTGGGCAACTACGGCTTAAAAAGGTCGGCGGGCTTGGGTTCTTTAAGGGCGCCATCGACTCACAGGTTTTTGGATAGGCTTGCCTTTGACTTGCTTCACTGCGAAAATTCGCTGAGCAACCTTGCGTTCCCTTTACGAGCCCCCAATGAATCCAACACCGAAATCAAAAAAGAAATCTCGCCGACGGCTAACCGTTCCGCAACTGATCGAGAAAAAGCGCCAGGGCGAAAAGATCACGATGCTGACGGCTTACGATTTCACAATGGCGACGCTTCTTAACGCAACCGGCGTTGACACCCTGCTGGTCGGTGACAGCATGGCGATGGTTGTGCAGGGACATGAAAACACGCTGCCGGTTACGCTTGACGAAATCATCTACCACGCAGAGATGGTGGGCCGCGCCGCAAAACATGCTTTGGTGGTTGTCGATATTCCGTTTCCGATTAACCATCAGGGAGTTTATCAAGCAGTCAAAGCCGCCGGTCGCATCTTAAAAGAGACTCGCTGCCAGGCAGTCAAGCTTGAGGGAGGTGCCGAACAGTCGGAAGTCATCAACGCCTTGGTCACGGCAGGAATTCCGGTCATGGCTCACGTTGGGCTTCGACCGCAAGCCGTTCACACCATGGGCGGATACAAAATCCAAAGAGACCACGAACAATTGCTTATTGATGCTCAGGCTGCTCAGGACGCCGGCGCGTTTGGAATTGTGCTTGAGTGCATTCCTGCTGATATCGCGAAAGATCTAACCGAGAAGCTGGAAATCCCCACAATCGGAATTGGCGCTGGCCCAGATTGCGATGGCCAAGTCCTTGTGGTCAACGACATGTTAGGTTTAACAAGCGGATACGTCCCGAGTTTTGTGAAGGCTTACGCGAACCTCAAAG
>CAYMFZ010000820.1:0-1820 GCA_964389585.1 uncultured Pirellulaceae bacterium
AGGCGCTAGTGCCGCAAACACTAATTCCGGTTCCATGGAGAAAAGAATCTACTAAGGCCACGCAGTTTACCTGATTTGTAATGACAAAAAAGCTCTTCCCCTGTTTGATGTTTGTTTTCTGACGACACACATTAACAAAGGAAGAGCCATGAGCGGTAAGGCGGCTAGAATCTTTTTTGTCAGAGACAATGTACAACATTTTGAACGATCTAGGTAACCGAAGAATGCTTGAGCAAAGCATTTTACTCAGAGCCCAGATGATACTGCTTGCATTTAAGAAGCTTCAGAACATTCGGATCGCAGAGATCTTGTGCGTTGAGCGGCATTGCGTGGGGCGTTGGCGGAAGCGATGGCAAGCATCGGTTGATGCGCTTCTTTCGATTGAGATGAGCGAACCGCGCGCTTGCCTTGAGCGGGCGATCATCGACGTCCTTCGGGATGCTCATCGCAGCGGTTCGCCAGGCAAGTTTTCTGCCGAGCAAGTAGTTCAGGTTATTGCGACCGCTTGCGAAAAACCCGAGTCGTGTGGAAGACCGGTTGAGACTTGGACGGGACGCGAGTTGGCAGATGAATTGCAAATACGCTCGATCGTCAGTTCCATCTCAACGTCTCGTGTCAATCAACTTTTGCGTCGGGTTGGGCTTCAGCCTCATCGACGAAAATACTGGTGTTTTACGACTGAGAAAGATCCGAAACAGTTTCAGTCACAAGTTGAAGAAGTTTGTCAGATCTATTTGAATGCCAGCCTTGCCCAGTCGCAACACAACACACGAACTGTTTGTGTCGACGAGATGACGAGTCTTCAAGCCAACCAACGACGAGCCCCAACGAAACGCCCGCTTCCGGGGCAGATTGCAAAAATCGAATGTCAATACAACCGCCACGGAACGCTTAGCCTGACCGGTAGTTGGGATGTTGTCGCAGGGCAAATGATTCAAACGACGATTGACGAAACACGCAACGCCAAAGACTTCGCGGCTCACATCAAGCGAACGGTTGCTACCGATCCATCGTCGAATTGGATCTTCGTCGCCGACAATCTGAACACTCACTATAGTGAGCCAATCGTTCGTGCTGTTGCCGAGATGCTTGGTGTCGACCAGAAAACGCTCGGCAAGAAAAAGCGGCATGGCGTACTTGCGAGCATGAAATCACGACGTGAGTTCTTGACGGATCATCGCCACAAGATTCGATTCGTCTTCACGCCCAAGCACAGTTCGTGGCTCAACCAAATCGAAGTTGTTTTTGGAAGTATCGCCAAGCGGGTTATGCGGCACGGCAGCTTCGATTCCAAACAGGATCTGAAACAAAAACTGATTTCATTTGTCGACTACTTCAACAAGACTTACGCCAAGCCAATGAATTGGACTTACACCGGAAAACCAACCACAATCCTAAAACCAAATAGACCAAGAACTTGGCGCGAATATACGCAACCTAAAAAACTTAAACAATTACTCGCCTTGGTGGCGTAGGAAATAGGATTCGTTGCACTAGCCTCGGGCCGGAACAACAGAAGAACTGCAAAGTCGAATCAAAATTCGACTTTCGTTGATTGTTGTGACACTTTCTGGTGGGTAACTTCTGCCGGAAGTTTCCAAGCGGTGCGAGAGACCAAAGTTCAATAAGCGATTAACCAAGAAAGAACGTCAGTTCTCAGCTTAGTCGATGGTGAGCCGAAGGCGCTAGCCTCGGGCCGGAACAACAGAAGAACTACAAAGTCGAATCAAAATTCGACTTTCGTTGATTGTTGTGACACTTTCTGGTGGGTAACTTCTGCCGGAAGTTTCCAAGCGGTGCGAGAGACCAAAGTTCAATAA
>CAYMFZ010000821.1:0-1805 GCA_964389585.1 uncultured Pirellulaceae bacterium
AGCGCCATTCTATTTTATTCTCAATCCGAGATGATAAATTCACAGCCTCTCCGTGGTCAAAACGGAACCACCAAAAGACTTGATATCTTTAGAGATTGACAACTCCCTAGGCAGGTCACGTTATGATTGCGGAGCAATCAACGACTATCGATTCGCTTTTGGGAGGACTGAGTGTGCGATCAAAAGACTCTCCAGCACGAAATAAGTATTGCTCCGAATGGGCATGTTAGATGGCTGCCAGTTGAGGCTGGCCTTAACAGCATTGCGTTCCAAAGTAGAGCCAGCAGAGTCTAGAAACGAGTTGTTTGGGCTGTCATACTGGTGATGATCAATTGAATAGAGTTGGCTTTTTCGATATCGCACATGAATCTTGGTGACGATCACTGTTGATCGGATTGACTGAATGAAAATCACAGAAATTTGGAAGCTGTTAACAATGAACTTCTTTTCAACCTGCAAACTGGCTTTGGCATTCATATTGATGTCGACCACACTCGTGATCGCACAAGACGAGAAAGTCAAAACCGATCCTGAAAGAGCCTTTCTTGGGATTAGGATGCAAAAAGTGGAGAGTGGTGAAGGCATCATGGTTACCCTTGTCGTTGAGGGTTCGCCGGCCGAAAACAAGCTTCAAGCAAAAGATGTCATATTAAAATTTGGTGGTACCCAAGCGACTGAACTAAAGCAAATTTCTGAACTTGCCCAATCACACAAACCTGGCGATGTAGTCAAACTCGCAATCCAACGGGACGGCAAGGATATGGAAGTTGAGGTTACGCTTGCTGCTCGCCCAACAATGTACGATGACCCAGAAGAGGATTCTTCGAGCGGATTCACTGCCCATGAATTTGAGTCGGTCGATGGGCTAAAAGTCACGGCTGATTCGTATGCCAACGTTAAAGGAGAAAACGTTCCGTTCATTGTTCTCTGTCACCAAGCTGGTTGGTCGAGAGGTGAGTATCGAGAGATCGCACCCAAGCTCAATCAACTTGGCTTCAACTGCGTGGCGATTGACCAACGCTCTGGTGGCGAGGTCAACGAAGTGAAAAACGAAACGTTTGCAAGAGCCAAGGCGGAAGGCAAAGACACCAACTTCACTGACGCAGAGCAAGACATCATCGCGGCGTTGAAGGCCGCCAAGAAAAGCAATCCGAACAGCAAGATTATCCTGTGGGGCAGTTCTTATAGCTCTGCATTATCGCTTCGAATCGCAGGCGAACATCCAGAACTTATCGACGGAGTTTTAGCTTTTGCGCCCGGTGAATATTTTGAGCGGTTTGGAAAGCCAGCGGACTGGATCGCGAATTCTGCAAAGAACATCAAGGTTCCGGCATTTATCACTTCGGCAAAAAATGAAGCTCCCAAGTGGCAGTCGATCTACGACGCGATTCCAGGAGATGCGAAATCGAAGTTCGTTCCTGAGACAAAAGGGAACCACGGCTCTCGCGCTCTTTGGGAAAAGTTTGACGACCATGGAGAATATTGGAAAAGCGTTGAGGCCTTTTTGGCTCAATTCAAATAGCAATCCAGTCCCAATCGCGCGAACTAGCCATTGATTTTTCATGTCGGTTTAATCGACGTTCTAGTCGATTTTGAGCCTCCGCTATATATTTAGGGCTCTCTAAAACTATCGGAAACGACATGAAGACAGACGAACTACGCGAAAAATATCTGGACTTTTTCCAAACCAAGGACCACACCGTTTGCGCGAGCGATGTGATGGTCCCTAAATGGGATAAGTCCGTCTTGTTCACGCCTGCAGGCATGAATCAATTTAAGGACCATTTTCTCGGCAAGGTAGAACT
>CAYMFZ010000822.1:0-1800 GCA_964389585.1 uncultured Pirellulaceae bacterium
ACAAATGTAAAGATCGAGATCGCCGTCGTCGTCGTAATCCGTCCAAGAAGACTGGTACGAATTGCGGTATTGCTTCAACTCGTCGGTGATTTTCACCCAATCGAAAGTGCCGCCTCGATTCATCAGCAAAATATTAGGCGGTCCTCCTCGATCAACGAACTTATCCGCTCGCTCGATTTTCATTCGGGTTTTTACGCGGTCTTTCGCGCGAGTGATAAACTTCAACCAATCGTCTATTGGCCCAGTTCCCGTCGCGTAAGTGCTCATGTAAATATCCAGCAGCCCGTCACCATTGAGATCAGCGATCGAAACCGCATTCACGAATCTCGAGTCTTCGAGGACTTGATTAATTGACTCGTTGGGAATGAATTTTCCTCCATCGTTGTCATAAAACCGGCTGGCGACCATCGACTTTCCCAACAACAAATCCGCGTCGCCGTCGTTGTCGTAGTCAAAAAAGTAACCACAAGTCACCATGTCGGTTTCATCAATGCCCGACGAGGTAGTTACGTCATCGAATATTCCATCGCCATTATTACGAAGCAGTTGTGGTGATTGCATGCGGTCAGTAATAAAAAGATCGTCATCGCCGTCGGAATCAAAATCGACCGTACTGACCGATGGATACTGACCAACGGAGCCCCAATCGTTACAGCCTTTGAATTCTGCGCGGGCTTCCTTGATCGACTGCGTCTCAACGACTTTGCCATTTTCAACGCTTCGAACGAGATCCATCTGACCACAACGTTCAACGATCAAATTCGCGTGAGTCGCGGTCTCAATTCTTTTTCGCGTTTCGTCATCGGGGAAAGCAGAGTTGGTTACGTCTTCGAAAATGGGCTTGTCGACTGAGAGAACTTTTAGTTTGGTTTGCTTCCACGTAGCGATCTTCCAATCGTCGGGAGCAACTTGTTTCCAACCGAGAATTTGATAGCCGCTGACACCGATGAGTGAGTTTGAAGCATCACGAATTCGGCCTTCGAATTTGGTTTCCATTTCGAACTCACCTGAGTCGAGGAAAGTTCCTTTGATGACTCCAAACTGAGCATCCTCAAATCGGCCTCCGGTCAAAAGCGGTTTCCAAACATCAGCGAAACCGACCGTTAATTCTGCATTCGAAAGGGGCCAGTAAAAATAGCTGGCCAATGGATCTGAATGTTCAGATTCAGCGTTCGCGACCAGGTCTTTTAACTAGCCCTTGGCAAGTCCCGTGTAATTGATCTTGGCTTCTGCAAAATCGGACGGATCAATTTCGGTTGACTTAAAAGCTGCCGCAAGTTGGCTTTTACGCCCGGACAAGGCTTGGATTAGCGTCTCGCTGTCCGTGATGCCCTTGATGCTTTTTTGCTGATCGGTCAGCTGTTTGGCTTCGGGAACGTCGTTGGTCCCAGTTGCCGGTTGCTTGGTTTCTGTTTTCTTGCAGCCAATCGCAAACCCAAAAACGCCGACAAGCAGCAAGACCAAAATAGTGGTGAGATTCTTCATAAGCTCAGCGTATCGCCGGGTAGGAATAACGTCAAACCGAACTAATGGTTGATAAAACCGTTGCATCGAGGTAATCTTAGTTCACTTGAAAGCGGTTTCAAACATTCATCCAATTCGAGCAAGTCATGAAGTTAATTGTTAGTCGATTCACGACTTTGTTGTTGGTCACGCTTTTGAGCACGGCTTCCAATGCAGTCTCTCAAGAAAAACAAGCTATGAACAAGTCAGGCGCCAAAACGGATGGGTTTGTCGTTGAAGCCGAATCCGCCACATCAATGAGCGCGGAGTTTGCAACAAGCGACGCGGCGCCAAAGC
>CAYMFZ010000823.1:0-1798 GCA_964389585.1 uncultured Pirellulaceae bacterium
AACCTTGACCGTTTCCCAGCCTTTTCCCTCTTTGCCATTTAAAGACATTCGAAACTCTTCATAAATTTCGTGAGCTCGTTCGTGCCCCTCTTCGTCCAGTCCAGAAATTTTTGGCTTCCTTCGCCAATTCAATTGACACTGACCTTTGTAAACCTGAATCACTGCACAATGATCACCGGCTGACGCGTAAAAAGTTGCGTAGTCAGATTTGCCTCGAGTCACACTGGTATACGTACACTTCAAAGACGTGTTCTCAACGATGAACTGCTCTAGACCAACATATGCGTTGAACGCCTGTCCACTTGGACAAAGTCGTTCGGTCTCACGTTCCCATTGCTCGCGCGTAATTTCTGTAGCAGCCATCAGATACCTTTTAACTCAACTCGAAAAAAATTCCTCAACATCTATGATAACGACTATTCGAGTACGGAAGGACCGCAGTTCCAAAAAAACCACGTTTTCTCAACAAATTCAGCCAACACCCGATTATTGATTTTCATTCGCAACTTCTTCGACGTTGATTCGCCAGAACATCAAACCAAAGCATCAACGAAATAGTTTCATTTAGTTCAATTTTCACTCTTGCATCCAACCGCTGAAGACGATTTTTTCAGTTCGTGCTAAAATAGGACTTTCCTTTTTCCAATTTTTCGTTGGCAAGCACAAACCTGATGAATCTCCGCGCGAACCCCGAATCAAAATTTCTTTTAAAGTACCTGCTGATTGGCATTGGCTGCCTGGCATTTGCTGCATGGAGTGTGTACGACGGTTTCATTAAATTCCCCGGTGAGATCCCACGCTCCGAAGCTTGGCAGAAACTCGAATCGGAGATGAAACTGAATCCAGAAGCAACTCAAACGGATAAGAATAATCGTTGGAAAGAAATCGCCAAAGAAAATAACTGGAGTCCTAAACAGCTAGGCAAAGATGAACAACTTTCGAATCTGAAAACGAAAATCATTTACCAGTACATCTTCATAGGACTGGGACTCGCAATTGGGCTGCCGTGTTTGCTTTGGTACCTGAAAGCCAAAAGCTCATGGATCGAATCAACCGAAGACGGATTGCGATCAAGCTCAGGTCAAGAATTGAAAATTTCCCAAATCCAAAAGTTCGACAAGAAGAAGTGGGAGAAAAAAGGAATTGGCGTCATCCACTATCTTGAAAAGGATGGATCAGTTGAAAAATTCATCGTTGACGATTTGAAATACGATCGAAAAACGACGGATGAAATCGTCCGCTGGGTTGAATCAAACATTCCTGATGATCTGATCGTTAATGGATCCCCAGAAAAACAGGTAGAACGACAGACGGAGAATCCGTATTCGGGTGAAGAAAACGCCGACTCGCCCTAACAAGATTGCGTATTCGAATTCGTTCAATCGAGTTCGCGTTGGAATGCTGAACTAACTTCAAAGTCTAAATTACGAAAATGCCATGAGAGCTTCGAGCCGAATTTACTTTTGCTTGGCTTTGACACTCTCAACATTGGTCAATTCCGTATCAGCCCAGGAACTTGCCGACTCCGCTGAGCAGTTTTCGTTTAACCAGGACATTCGCCCGATTCTTTCTGACAAGTGTTTCCATTGCCACGGACCGGACGAACACTCGCGTGCTGCCGATTTGCGATTGGACATCAAGGAAGAGGCATTCAATGTGATTGAGGCCGGCAGTCTCGAAGATAGCGATCTCTATCATCGAATTGTCGACGAAGATCCAGACTCACGGATGCCTCCAGAAGAAGTCAAAAAGCCACTTTCGAAACGGGAAATCGAACTGTTGTCTCGGTGGATCGAGC
>CAYMFZ010000824.1:0-1797 GCA_964389585.1 uncultured Pirellulaceae bacterium
GTATTCGACAGTGAGCCGTAGGCGCTAGCCTCGGGCCAGAACAACCAGCAAAATATGCCCGAGACTACCGCCAACGGCTCACAACCTTTGGGATGCCTCAAGAATTTGCCACCCTCCTGTCTAAGTGACGACTTCAAAGTGTTTCGCTAAATTGTTGTCGGCACAATCACTTTCAGGAATCACATGCGACACGACGAATTACCCGAATGGTCTCACAAGGCCGCCAAATGGGCTGCCGAATATCACGCGAGTCTGCGCGAACGTCCGGTGCGATCGAATGTTTCGCCAGGTGCGATTGCCGCACGAATAAAGAGTTCGCCGCCGGAATCCGCTGAAGGTTTTGATTCGATTTTTGAAGACTTTAAAGAGATCATTCCAAGTGGGATGACGCATTGGCAACATCCCAGATTCTTTGCGTACTTTCCGTCTAACGCGGCTCCGGTTTCGATGTTGGCCGAGCAATTGGCCAACGCGTTTTCGGCGCAGTGCATGCTGTGGCAGACCTCTCCTGCAGCCACCGAATTGGAAACCGTTATGGTTGATTGGCTGCGTCAAGCTTTGGGCCTGCCCGCAGGAATGCGCGGACTGATTCAGGATACCGCTTCCACGACGACGTTGTGTGCGGTGCTGACCATGCGTGAAAAAGCACTTGGTTGGAACGGCAATTCGGATGGGCTTTCTCAGTCCAAGAGGTTGAGGATTTACGCTTCAGCTCACGTTCATTCGTCGATCGACAAAGCGATTCGATTGTCAGGGATTGGGCAAGACAACTTAGTCAAAGTCGCGACTGACGACCAATGGGCCATGTGCCCTGATGCGCTTCAAGCAGCGATCGATGCCGATCGAGCAGCCGGTAACTTGCCCGCAGGTGTTGTCGGTTGCATAGGCGGAACATCGATTGGGGCTTCAGATCGGCTGGTTGAAATCTTGACGATCGCAAAAGCTGAGAATCTTTACTCGCACGTGGATGCGGCTTGGGCTGGGACGGCGATGATTTGCCCTGAGTTCAGGAGTATCTGGAAGGGAATCGAGTTGGCCGACAGTATTGTCTTCAATCCTCACAAGTGGATGGGCGTGAACTTTGATTGCTCGGTGCAATTCCTGAGAGATCCCGCCGACCAAGTTCGCACGTTGAGTATCAAGCCTGACTATTTGAAGACGCTTGAGGAGGATGAAATCACAAACTACTCCGAGTGGACTATCCCGCTGGGGCGCAGGTTTCGCGCTCTGAAGCTGTGGTTTTTAATGCGGGCTCACGGATTGGAAGCGATTCGTTTGCACATTCGCAATCACATTCAATGGACGATCGACGCGGCCGAGTCGATTGCAAAATTGGAAGGGTTCGAAATCGTTACGCCACCGATGTTTTCGCTTTTTACGTTTCGTTTTGTGCCGACAGACAAAGATGCAGACGAGGCAACGCGTGAACTGCTTGAAAAGATCAACGCTGATGGTCGAACTTATCTGACTCAAACAGCTCACGACGGGAAGTTTGTGATTCGCATGTCGATCGGTCAGTTTGAAACGACCAAGCAGGATGTGGATTTCGCGGTGGAAGTTATTCGTGAACTTTCACAGGCGAATTGAATCATGTTCTCTACAATGGCCAAGGTGGAAAGCCAAGGTTTGAAAGAAGTGACTCACGCAGAGCCGCAGAGACGCGGAGAAAATCGCAAGCGAATCATAACCTCTGCGTCTTTGCGGCTCTGCGTGAGACTTTTTAAAAATCAATCCTATGAAACCGGCCCGCGTAGAAGTGACTTGGATCACCCAATCGGTTTTTCAAGAATCTTAATT
>CAYMFZ010000825.1:0-1793 GCA_964389585.1 uncultured Pirellulaceae bacterium
ATGCTATCCCATGAACTTCGCAATCCGATTGCCGCCATCCTCAGTTCGCTTGCGGTTCTCGAGTCGACCGAACCAACTTCATCTAAAAAGGAAGTTGCGATCGGCGTCATCTCTCGACACTCAAGACAGCTTTCGAAACTGTTGGACGACTTGCTTGACGTTTCGCGAATCACTCACGACAAGATCAACTTGGATCTCCAACCCGTTAACTTGGTTTCGCTTTCGAAACAGGTCATTGAGTGCATTGAGGGCATCGTCAAGAAAAAAGGTCTTTCTCTGACGATCGAGACGCCCGATCAGCCTGTTATTGTGATGTGTGATGAAACTCGAATTGTGCAGGCCCAAGTCAACTTGCTGGTCAATGCCGCCAAGTACACACCGGATAATGGCCAGATAAAGTATTCTGTTTACGCAGAAGACGACAATGCGATCATCGAAATTGAGGACGACGGCGAAGGAATGACAGCCGACTTGCTGAACAAGATCTTTGATGTTTTTGTTCAAGCGGATCAGCCTCTGGATCGGTCACAGGGCGGTATGGGGCTGGGTTTACCGTTGGTTCGTATGATCGCTGAAGCCCATGGCGGGACAATCAATGCGACCAGTAATGGCCCAGGCAATGGCAGCCTGTTTCGTCATGAAATGCCTTTGACGAGGCTCGCCCTGATTCCCAATCACGAATCAAACAAGAAAGACCTCTCAATTCTAAATGGCCTGTCGCTGCTTCTAGTCGAAGACATTGATGGAACGCGAGAAATGCTGGCTGACTACTTAGGATCCAAGGGGTTCGATATCACGACAGCCTCCAACGGCGTGGAAGCCGTAAAATCGTTTGCCAAACATCGCCAAAAAATTTGCGTCGTCGACATCGGCCTGCCAGACCTCAACGGCTTTGAAGTCGCCAAACAGATTCGTGCAACTGAACCTACAGCTAGTCTGCTAATCGCTTTGACCGGGTACGGCCAACAGAAAGATAAAGAGAACGCCGTCGCGGCAGGCTTTGACCTGCACTTGGTCAAACCACTGGACCCAGCAGCACTCGTTGGCATAATTTTTGACAACTGTCGAAAACTTGACCTTGCTGCGACTACTAGCAAGTAGTGCTGGCTTTAGTCTACCTTGGATTTTGCGGCAATCCGCTACTTGCGATAGAAAGAGAGATTCAAAGTTACACAGATTAACAATACGATGGATTTTGTTAGTTTAGGGTTTTCAGAAATCGCAAAACGAGATAAGATTTTGCGATTGCGTGAATATTTTTTTCAAACCACTTTCTTCACTTCCATCCGCGAACGGATCGAAGTTGACAGTCAGCCCGCCTTTACGCAAACTCCCCAAGGTTGGAAAAGTCAGGAAGACTCGACCACATTTTAAAAAGCATGGACGCTTTACCAAAACCGATTCTTTTTAGAGATTGGGTATTGGTAATCCTTTTCATATTGAACGGAGGCAGTCATGCTCGTGTTATCACGGCGAGTCAAGGATTCGATTGAGTTCCCAGAACTCGACATCAAAGTTGAAATTCTTCAAGTCAAAGGCTCCACAGTGCGCGTCGGAATCGACGCTCCTGTTGAAATAAAAATCATTCGCGGCGAATTAGCGAATGAATCTACAAAGTATCTGACGAAGAAGCTGAACGTCTCAGGTGACTCCGAACACGAAATCCGAAACAAGCTGAATTCGCTGAAAATCGCGGCTGCCTACGCTAAGGAGCTGATCGCCCAAGGAGAGCCCAGACTGGCAGCTTCCAAGCTAGATGCTTCACTGGCGAGTATTGGCGGGGACAGTGACAC
>CAYMFZ010000826.1:0-1785 GCA_964389585.1 uncultured Pirellulaceae bacterium
ACTCTTACTCTTACTCTTACTCTTACTCTTACTCTTACTCTTACTCTTACTCTTGCTCGCCCGTCACTCCTACCTCACTCATCTCAACCACTAACCACACGTTCACCTACTCAACATCAGGCGTATCCTCAATCGTCTTCGTAACCTTAATCGCTTGGTCTGGTCTCAATCGTTCGTTGCCCAACAGAACGACGCTATCTTTCTCGGTCAGATCTCCAGTGACCTGAATCCAATCGCCTGACGATGCTCCGGTGACGACCGAAACATCGACCACCTTGGTTTCCTCACCCGCACCAATGACTTTGAAGACTTTCGCTCGTCCGCCGCCCAAAACCAACGCATCTTTTTTCACCATCAGCATGTCTTGCTCAGCCCCCACAGCCAAAGTCGCCCGCCCCAACATTCCTGGCTGCAACACATCATTCGGATTTTCAATTTCGATTCGAACGGGAAAAGTCCGCGAGCGAAGATCGGCTTGCGAGACGATTCGTTTGACCACCCCACTTAAGTTTTCATCCAAACCTTCAATTGCGATTCTCGCGCTCAAAGGACTTCCTTCGGATGACGCACTGAGCGATTGCTGAATGCGCTGAAGATGTTCCTGCGGAGTGTTGATGATCAACTCGATCGGATCAAGCTGAACCACTTCAACGATTGGCTGGCCTTTGGTAACCCATTCACCAACATCAGTTAAACGCTGCGTCACGTAGCCTTTGAAGGGAGCTCGTATCGTGTACTTCGCTTTGAGATCGTTTAGCCGAGTGACTTCGGCTTGAGCTGCATCGACTCGCAACCGAGACTGAATCAAGCGTAACTCGCGCGTCCCACTCTGCTTTTCAAACTCAATCTTCGCAGCTTGAGCGGACTGCTGATCGGCAAGATACAGCGAGCGGGCGAGTTCCAATTCGCCTTGTGAAATCGCGCCTCCCGCGCCACTCAACCGGCGCGAACGTTCATAGTCTGTTTTTGAATATTGCAACCGAGCGGTAGACTCTCGCGCGTTAGCGTTGGCAAGTTCAATTTCCTTCGGCAATGAAGCGGCGAGCTCTTTCGCTGCTTCTTCAGCAAGTCTTAATTGAATTTTGGCCGCTCCCATTTCGATTTCAAGCGTTCCAGTCCGGAGCTGCATGATTGGCTGGCCAACAAATCCCTGTTCGTCTTGACGAGAAGGATCGGCGTCAACGGGGTCGCCTGGTTTCAAGTCAATTGAAACAACGCGTCCATCGACTGCGGTTCCAACGACTGATTTGCGCATTGGCTGAATCGTTCCAACGAAAGACTCGGAACCGGCGCGGCGAATCTTGAAGACTTTGCCAACCGCAACCGCCGAAGGCCCTCGCCCTGGCTGCGCTAACGACGTCTGCTGAAGAAACGCTACGAGGCAAAGTGTGAACGCGGTCACAAAAGCATGCTGAGCGCGAGGATTTGATTTAAGATTCAATTGAATTGTCGAATTTTTCATGGGGCTAAAAACAGCTTCTGAGGCACTTTTGGCCAAACAACTATTATAGTTCGACTCTTCAACAAGTAAGTGGGTGCGGGTTGTAAGGATTGAATCTCATCTCATTGACTTTCAATGCGAACCAAACCAAACTCGGAACGTGATCGAACATGTCGCGGCGATACTTTGGACGCCCGCGATCAACCATCAAAACGCAACAGGTGACGCACCATGAGACGACTATCAGTTTCCATTCTCACACTTCTGGTTGTTTTCGGATTCAGCTTCAGCGCGATTTCGGCTCAAGAAACCGCTGAAAAGAAAGACGAATCAAAAGTCAACTC
>CAYMFZ010000827.1:0-1782 GCA_964389585.1 uncultured Pirellulaceae bacterium
GATCGCGACAACACCGGAGTAAGTGCTCCATCCACACGCGGCGATGTGGTCCTTTTTTGATTTGATCCATTTGGCGGCCAGGTCGCGGGCAAATGGAGTTTCGTTCGTAACGCCAGGGACCGAGTACTCCGAAATCATGTACCAAGAAGCCGCCTTGGCCCAGTCGTCAAGCTGCTTCTTCTTCATTTGAGCTCCGTCGGCCACGATTCCAGCGAGGTACATAGCGTCCGAGTTGCCAGTATCGTAAAGCTCACACGCGAGCTCTTGATTGCCTTTAATCTGTTTGGCAATGACTTTGAGATCGGCAACTTTGACACCGAACATGTCCTCGGGAGCGCCATGTCGTTCGTAGATTTTTCGCGTTTGGGCAGAACCCTTTTTCTTAAGGGCCGTCATAACTTGATTGACTGTTTTCATGGCTTGCTCATCGTTTCAAATTGTTTCATCGAATTTGGTGGCGGGTCTATTTTGGTTCCAAGTAACCCAAATGATGCTCTGCATGCAACAAATTAACTTTTGTGTACATCGCTTTATCTTGCTCGCCAAACAAGGGAGACTCAAGCAAATCACCTGAATGCGATTTGACACGATCGACAATCGCTTGAAATTTTTGTATCGCATCTTCGTCCGACATTGCATCAGGTTTGGGAACCGACTCGGGCGCTGTCATTGTTCCGCCCGAGAATCCTTCGGCAAGAATTTTCCGTTTCATTCCAGGCACGACGGTCTTCTTCATCACCCAAAAGATCATTCGAATAGGTAACGGTGGAACAGGAAATCCATCCATTGGGTATCGCATCCATTCACCCAGATGCCCACAGCACTGCGCCAAACTCCAGTTGCCATTGCTGGTGTATCCGCTCTCGTGAAGCGAACGAACTTCGGCCATTACGGCATCGAAGCCCTCGAACTTAAGCTTACGTTTTTTTGGTTCTGGCTTGGCCAAGGTCTGCTCCCTTTTGACTTTTTAAGATCTTAAGTGATCTACTTGCCCGATCAACTAGTTCATTCTTGGATTGCTGAAAACCTATCCCAAACCAAGAAGTTATTCGACAGTGAGCCGAAGGCGCTCGCCTAGGGCCGGATAACCAGGAAAACAAACCATTGGTTGGGTTGGCCTGAGGTTACTCCCAGCGGCTCAAAATTTTCGGATAGGCTCTAAGTGTTTTTCCAAACTGGTTTTCAAGATAACATGTTTCATAACGAACAACACATTCATTCATCGTTCAAGAATTCAGGATCAAAATATGTCGACTGACGATCACCCCGTACGCGAAGTCATCAAAGAAATCGTTGGAGACCAAACCATCTCTGCCGAGCAAGTTCGGACGCTTGAAAAATACGTCAAAGAAGATTGGGTGATCGATCAAAACGAAGCCAAACTTTTGTTTCGAATGAATAAGGCGCTAAAAAGCAACCACGATGACTGCCCGGAGTGGACTGAGTTCTTCGTGACTTCGATTTCTCGGTTCGTTGTGATGGATATGAACTCACCCGGTGAAATTGACGAAGCCGAGGGCGACTGGTTAGCAGAAATGCTCGATGAGTATTCAGTTGAGAATGCATCTGAGAAGCAACTGATTCTCGAGATTCAAAAGTGCACGACGTCCATCAAAGGCAAGCTTGGTGAGCGAATTGAATAGTGGCAGACGATCAGTCGTTTTGCTCCAGCAGCCAGGAGAACTGCAAAGTCGAATCTAAATTCGACTTTCGTTGATTGTTGTGATACTTTCTGGTGGGTAACTTCTGCCGGAAGTTTCCAAGATTTACGCAAGACCCAAT
>CAYMFZ010000828.1:0-1774 GCA_964389585.1 uncultured Pirellulaceae bacterium
GCACACGTCCCTTCGTCACTGACAAGAAGACATCTTCGAGCGATTTTTGTTTTCCGGCAAATCCAACGACGCGAATTCCTGTTCCAATCATTTCAGCCAATAAATCAGCTTGTTTCTCCAGATCCGCCTCAAAAGTGATCTGAATCGTGCGATGAAGTGATTGGAGAACATCGACTCCCTGCTGTGAACCAAGCCATTCCTTGGCTGCGTCAACATCAGAAAGAACCGTAACTTCTATCTTCGCAACTTCTTCAGTCTTGGCATCCAACTCGGTTTGTTGATCCAAAATTTCATCGACCGTGCCGACTGCCAATAGCTGGCCATGTTCAATGATCCCAACACGATCGCACATCTCAGCAAGTTCCGTCAGAATATGA
Organism: uncultured Pirellulaceae bacterium; assembly: GCA_964389585.1. GTDB lineage: Bacteria > Planctomycetota > Planctomycetia > Pirellulales > Pirellulaceae > Mariniblastus. The sequence goes on from CAYMFZ010000828.1 coordinate 378, forward strand.
CTACTGACTAGAATCGCCCTGCCCTCACCTGCAAGCTTTCCAATCATTTCGCGCAATTCGATTCGCGCGCGAGGATCCAAGCCTGCCGCAGGCTCATCGAGAATCAAAACTTTTGGATTGTTGACCAACGCCCGCCCAAGACACAAACGCTGCTTCATTCCCTTAGACAAACCGTTAACTGGCTTGTTTGCGAGCTGATCGAGCTGCGTAAAATGCATCACGTTCTTTAAAGCCGAACGACGATCCTTGCCGCGCAGCCCGTACGACCTTGCGAAGAAATCGAGATACTCTTCGCAATTGACGCTCGGATAAGTCCCGAACCCATCTGGCATCCAGCCCAATCGTTTTCTCACTCGATCGGGATCATCAATCACTGAAAACCCGTCGACCCAAGCCTCCCCAGACGTTGGCGTGTCGAGCGTCGAAAGGATCTTCATGCTCGTCGTTTTGCCAGCCCCGTTGGGCCCAATAAAACCAAACACTTCGCCAGCTCGCACGTGAAACGAAACGTTGTCGACGGCGCGCGTGTTGCCAAATACGCGCGAGATGTTGTCCAGTTGGATCATAACGTCACCCGTTGTGCTCATTACCACTGCCCCCGAACGATATGGAGTTGCATTTTGTATTCAACGTCCTCGATTTGCTCTTTGACGAGTGGAAACTCTCCTAAGATTGCCACATAAGAATTCTCGCTTGGCAAAAACTGAGCTCCGCTGCTACGAAGTTTGTCGGCGACAGAAAGTTCATCCCCCCAGCCCCCATCGTCCTGCACTGCATTCCAAACTTGGGCAACGCGCTCTCGTGATTTGTAAGTATGTCGACGAATGATCGTTGAAAGCGAACCACGAGCGCTGTTTGCATCTGCTTTTTCAGCTTCTGCTGTTTGGCCGTCAGGCAAATTTTCGATCACATAAAATCCGTCTTTGTTTCGAAAAGCAACGGCTAAGACTTCGCCACCGAGCGAGTTCTTAAGTGAAGGCAATCCGCCTGAGTCGGATTCAATCAACTCCAATCGTTGACGAGAAATTTGAGTTCGAATCGTTACCATCTCGTGCGGACTTCGAGGGCGAATTTCACCACCCGATAATTGATACGCATCATCCCCAAACTCGGTAATGAATGTGTCGGCTGATTCCGTTTCGCCGGACAAAGCGATTGTGTCCATGTTCGACGCATAAGGTTGAGGTCGACCGCCGCTGTAGTAAGTCGCGCGAGCATGAGTGACGGACATATTCGTGCGATGGTCGATCGTTGTGACCGATTGTGCACGACCCCATTTCTTACTGCCGTCCACTAGAATCGCGTAAGAAAACAAGCAGAAGCAAACTGCAGCCGACAGGCACGGAACGGCCACAAATAAATATTGCATTTGCTGAGTCTTTTTTAGAATCAACAAC
>CAYMFZ010000829.1:0-1770 GCA_964389585.1 uncultured Pirellulaceae bacterium
CACTTGCGTCGGACCGCTTTAAAGAGAGTGAACTGGATTGTGTCGCCGCGATTCTGCCTTCGACGGAATCAGAGAATCAGCAATTTGAGTATTTGAGCAAAACGACTCTTGGATCAAAGTTTCCATTCCGCTCCGGCATTGCGGCGCCAAGTACGATCGACAAAATCAAGCATTTGTCAGGTGACTGGTTTTTTAATCATCAAGTTCCAACTGCTCCGTTTGCTTTGTTGCTCGATTCTTCTGGACGTGTCGCGGGATTCTACTCGCAGGACGATTTGGATACGGACAAGATCTTTGAAGATTTGCCGCTGGTAGATCAGCCTGATTGGCAATATCGAATTGCGACTGCTCCTTTTGGCGGACGTTGGACTGCTCGGTATCGGCATTCAAAAATGAATCGACTTCGAACGCGGTTCAAAGAAGTCGGATATGGAGATGACGAGAAGATTTTGCTCGAGTCTTCTCGCAGTCAAATCGCTTTCGAACTTTGCCACAAGGCCATTGAGCTTGATTCTCAAGGCGACGTGAATCGCGCTCGAAAGTTTTTTGAACAAGCGATTTCGATGGATCCAAATTGCGTAATGGCATATGTCGGCGAAGGAAATTTGCTTCGTCGGATGGCTCATGAGCAAAAGTTCAACAAGGAAGAGTCGAAAGTTTCGCTGCAACAATTAGCCCTTACCGATTTTGAGCATGCGATTGGTTTGGATCCAATGAACACTGATGCGATAATCGGTCGCGCGAACATTGCGATTGACCAAGGCAGGACTGAAGACGCACTCCATCAACTTACCGAATACGTTCAAGTTGATCCTTCGCGTTTCGAAGTTCACGCAATTATCGGTCGTCTCTTGTTTCATCAGAAACGGCATCAAGAGGCTGCGAAGTTTATGTCGACCGCATTTGAAAATCGCCCGTCCTTGCCATTTGTTGCAGGAGATTTGGGGTTTCTTTACTTAAGTGCCGGGGAGTACGAGCAGGCTCACAAGTTCTTACGGCTGGCCAATCGGCTTCAGCCTTCCGACAAAAATATTTTGAGACTTTTGGCCGAAGCAGAATTTGTAACGGGTAACTTTGATGAGGCCGCGCAGCTTTTTGAACAAGTGACGAAACTTGACCCAAATCGAAGACGCAGCAAAAACGTGTTGGCTTGGCTCTTGGCGACTTGTCCTTATGAGTCTTACCGAGACGGCGAACAAGCGATGAAGATCATGAATCCGATGGTCGAAATACACGGCGATAGTTCGCCGGCAGTGCTTGAGATATATGCTGCTTGTTTTGCGGAAGTTGGAGAGTTCGAACAGGCCCTTAGTTTTCAAACACGAGCGGTCGATTTGTTGGCGTCTGGTGAATCACTTGAAACTTATTCTGAGTCTCAAAAGCAAGGAATGTATGCCAGACTGGAACTGTTTCGTAGGAAGCGTCCCTATCGAACGGCCGATATCAATCAAATTCCAATTCAACCACCAGGCGGAACGAGATAGCTTGGTAGTTCATCCGAAACACTGAGAGAAGTCACCAGAACGGATTCAACGTCTTGGCAACCTTGCAATTGAACGAACTTCATGTGACGATAAATTGTCAGATGAACAATGTGTTGATTGAAAAAACAACCATGCCCTCGTAGCTCAGCTGGATAGAGCAGCGCATTCCTAACGCGCAGGTCGCAGGTTCGAATCCTGCCGGGGGTACTTATGAGGTCATCCATCCTGGTTCCGCAACTTTTTCTTGGTTGCGTCGAGTCGAATTTTTGGGAGTTTGGGACTGCGG
>CAYMFZ010000830.1:0-1767 GCA_964389585.1 uncultured Pirellulaceae bacterium
ACAATGATTCGGCCCGTGAGCAGTCTCAAAAGCAGGGAATGGAAGACGCAACGGGAAAACAATCACAAGACAACGGTGGAGAAGAGACTAACAAAACTGGAAACGAGTCAGGCGGAACCGATCCAGGAGACTCTGACTCGCCCGGAAACGAATCGGGCAATAACGATTCCAGCAAGGCCGGGGATTCGGGCAAACCAAAACCAGGCGATGGCTCTTCCGAAGGTGGAAAAGAACCTGGCGAGGGAGGCAAGCCTTCCCAGCCTGGAGAAGGAAAAGATCCCGGCGAAGGCGGTGATCCCAACCAAGAAAATGGAAACCAATCTGGCGATCAGGATTCGGGCGATCCATCTGACAAGAAACCGGGCGATGCTTCCGCCGAAGGTCAAGGTAAGCAGCCCAATCAAGAGGGCAAAGCTAATGAAGAGGGTGACCAGTCTGGGAAAGAAGGCGAATCCAAAGAGTCAAAAAGTGGCAACGCAAAATCGGGTGAACAAAAAGGCAGCCAAAAATCTGATGCTAGTGGCGGACAACCAGGTGAATCATCTGGAGGCGGATCGCAAACAGAACCAGCCGACGGTGGTTCTGGCGCCGGAACCGGTGGCTCAGCGAGCGAGGCACTTGAACGCGACAAAACGAATTTGGAGCACGCAGAAAAAGCAACGGATTTGGTTTTGAAAAAACTGTCCGAGCAGCAATACGACCCAGATCCAGAACTCTTGAAAAAGATGAACTGGACCAAAGAGGATATGCAGAAGTTTTTAAAGCGTTGGGAAGAAATGAAAAACGCGGCTGACGTGGGTACAGCCAAAGACAAAAAGAAATACGAGCGTTCGCTAAGAAGTCTCAACCTTCGACCTAAAGGTGGTCGCCGCGTTGCGAAACAGTCAAAGGAATCTGTAGGTGGCCTCAGTGAGCAAAACGCCGTCCGTCCGTCTCCCGAACGCGAACCCGATTTCAATTCGTTCCTCCGTGACTTGAATCGTGCCGATGACAATTAGTTCCAGCGTTGCAACGCCCGATGATGAGAACTGCCCGATAGGATTTCCCATTTGTGTATGAGTGGCGTGTCTTGACTAGCCCACGTTGATTAACCAATGATGACTAAACCAATGCTGAATTAACAGTTCGATGGTTTCGTCGCATCGAGGCTGTGAATTTTTCCTCAGCCGGCTTTATCGGCTTCGCAAAGCTGCAGGAGAACTGCAAGGTCGAATCTAAATTCGACTTTCGTTGATTGCTGTGGCACTTTCCGGTGGGTAGCTTCTGCCGGAAGTTTCCAAGATTCGCTAGACCCAGTTTCAGCAAGCGTTTTATCGATAAACGAGTCCGCTCATCGGCTTAGTAACTCTCGGCAAGAGTCACCCACTAATTCTATATTCGAGGCTGCAAATGTCTTCGAAAGCGACTTTGCAGTTCCCCCGCGCAAAGTTGTTCGTAGTACCGGCTTTAGCAGGAATTTGCATAGCTCGATTCCGCCTAAAGGCGGTACTACGAACAACCTTAGCAAAATTTCACAGCCTCATCACGATCCGTTTCGTCGCATCGCGACCGTTTATGTTTAGCCACGGGTTTCAACCCGTGGTATAAAAAGTCAACAAGTTTCCCGTCGCATCGCGACCGGTCAGAATGAACGGTTCGGCCAATCAACGTGACGGCGACAAAACAAATGTCGTCAAAAATTAAGCCCATGAAAAACCACTATCCTGGATTTGTTTTTGGCTTGGCACTGACTTTTGTCGCAATACTCATGTGGCGTTTCAATGCGCC
>CAYMFZ010000831.1:0-1759 GCA_964389585.1 uncultured Pirellulaceae bacterium
CAAGACTAAAAAGTGTTATAGAAGCGGTAAAGTGAGTGCCATTGGGCTAGCGCCTACGGCTCATTGTTGAAGAACCTTTGGTTCTGGCGAGAATCTGCCTCTAACCAATTCGTCTCTACCGAGCTACGAAGAATCAATGGAACTCCGCAACTTCCTCAAGACTCTTTTTAGTAATCGAAGGAACCTTGGCATCGTCCGTTGGGTAGCCAACAACCAACAACACAAATGGCCTTTCGTTGCTGGGACGTCCAAGAATCTCATTGAGAAACTTCATCGGCGAAGGCGTGTGCGTCAACGTTGCCAGACCGGCATTGTGCAGAGCGGCGATCATGAAACCGGTTGCGATACCGACCGATTCACTCGCGTAATAGTTCTTAACTTTTGTGCCGTCCTCTTTCACGTCGTGAGACTTTGAAAAGATCACAATCAAATAGGGGGCCAACTCGAGGAAAGGCTTGTTGGAATCAGTACCCAACGGAGCCAGCGCATCAAGCCACGCTTGCGGAGCCTTTCCATTGTAAAACTCATTTTCTTCTTTCTCGGCAGCCGTGCGGATTTTCGATTTAATCTCGCGACTTTCGACAACTGAAAAATGCCACGGCTGAAGATTCGCTCCATTGGGAGCGGTGCCTGCGGCCAATAAACAGCTCTCGATTATCTCACGCGGTACGGCACGTTCAGAAAAATCTCGAACCGTCCTTCGACGTCGAATTTCTTCGTAAAACGATTTACTACGTTCAATCATCTCATCTTGCGGGTACTCGACGAAATCAGAAAGCGGAATAAAGTTTTGGTCGGGCATGGCGTAGGCGTGTCTAAGTTTGAGAGGCTAAGCCGGCTGCAATTGGTTTTGCGTCTGGCGCGGAGCATTGGCAAGCATCCGTTGCCACATCGACTTAAGGATCAAGATCGAAGAACGTTCGACTTCGCCACCACTATAAAGACTTTCGCCCAGCAAGTCAGCAAGCTTGCGAGCCTCGGAGGCAACTGCTTTGTCGACTTGCCTCAAGTCGGTGGCAAACTCATGCGGCGTTTGGTCCGATTGCCTTTCGATTTGGTGTCCACGTCCCCAGGCTTCGACGGCTTCGAATGTGTACTGGAGTGTCACGGCGGCTGGCCATTTTTCATGAAAACCATTTTCAAAGGGATTTGAGAACTGTGAAAAATGCATTTTTGGTTTGACTTCAACGACAGGCTCGGCAGTTGGTTTTGCGGCTTTGGCTCGTTCCTTCTTTTGCCCAAATAAATCTCGCCAAAGCTTCGCCAACTCTTCGCGAAACATCCACGCCATGACAAGTAAAGCTATGAACCCGCCGATGTAGAAGATGTACTTCATCACCGTCCCAATAAATTTCGCCAACCCAGAAGGCGAAGAAGTTTGTGAATGTTTGGGCTGAGCGTTCTGCTTTTGGCCACGATTGTTGGCTTGCTTTTTCGCATTTTGATTTTCTTGTTTGTCCTTCGCCTGATTCCCTTTGGCTTTTTCTTTGTCGTTTTCGTTTTCTTGATCTTCGCCTTGTTCACCCTTTTGATCGGAATCCCGTTTTTCATTCTTGTCATCATCGTTGCGTTGATCTTTTGAATCCTTTTTGCCGTCATTCGAATCAGACTTTTTCGAATCAGATTTCTCGCCTTGTTTTGACTTTTCTGATTTGGAGTTTTTTGAATCAGACTTTTTTGAATCGGACTTGCCGTCAGACTTTTCCTTGCCGCCTGAGTCATTCCCTTTCTTGTCGCTCTTTCCGTCACCACCTTTCCC
>CAYMFZ010000832.1:0-1755 GCA_964389585.1 uncultured Pirellulaceae bacterium
GTGTACGATTCGGGTGGGCGAATGCATTTCGACAGCACCGCTTTTGAATTGGGCCGGCTCGTTTGAAGCAACGAACAAGTTAAAAGAACACACCGTCCAAATTTGGGTTCCTGAAGATCACCGGTTTGTTATTCGTCCTGGTGATGTGAATTTGAAAAAGGGCAAATTTAGAGGCGGACAAGTCGGAACCGGAGAAGGCTCGAAGCAGAACATTCCCGGTGTTGGAATCGAATGGATCAAGCTTGATCGAATTCACCTTGGCCCCAACGATGACGAGATTCGCAAATTGCTGTTTGGCAAAGTCGGATTGAAGAACGCTTCTAAGGCTCCACGCAAGCACGCGGCGCAATTGATGAAACAATTTGCCAGACGGGCTTTTCGCCGACCCGTCGATAACGAAGCCATCAAGCCATTTGTTCAGGTCGTCAACACGGCGATCAACGACGGTAACTCTTTTGATCAAGCATTACGACGCGGCTATCGCGCCCTTCTCTGCTCGCCCCGTTTTCTGTACTTCCATGAAGCACCGGGTCGGCTTGATGACTACGCGTTGGCATCGCGATTGAGCTATTTGCTTTGGAATCGAATGCCAGATCGAAGGCTGATGCAACTTGCGAACGAAGGAAAGCTGCAAGACGACAAGGTGTTACGCAGCCAGGTCTCAAGATTGCTCAAACACGAGAATGCGAAGAACTTCATCACCGATTTATCGGCCCAATGGCTGGACTTAAGCCTGATCGACTTTACCGAACCCGATCGAAAACTCTATCCGGGCTTTGACACCATCGTGCAAAATTCGATGCTGGAGGAAACTCACACTTTCCTGCAAACGATGCTCGATCAAGACCTGTCCGTCAAACATTTGATCGATTCCGATTTTACTTTTCTCAATAGTCACTTGGCAAAATACTACGGCATTGCTGGTGTTGCTGGCGACGAAATGCAAAAAGTAAACCTCTCCAACGACTCGAATCGCGGAGGCTTGATCACCCAAGGTGCCATCCTTAAAGTCACTGCCAATGGAACAACAACATCACCAGTTATACGCGGCGTTTGGATTTCCGAAAGATTGCTCGGCGAGGAAATTCCACCTCCGCCTGAAAATGTTTCAGCCATTGAGCCTGACATTCGTGGAGCGAAAACCATTCGTGAACAACTTGCAAAACATATCAACGATCCGTCTTGTTCGTCCTGCCATGTGAAGATGGATCCACCCGGATTTGCATTGGAAAACTTTGATCCTTCGGGACGCTGGCGAGACAATTACATCAAGCTCAAAGGCCGCAAACGTTTGAACGGCGCAAAAGTCGATCCAAAAGCCGAACTCGTCAATGCTGGACCGTTCAAGGATATTCACGAGTTTCAATCACTCGTCTTAAAGGATAAACGAACTCTCGCCAGCAATGTGGCTTCCAAGCTCATGACCTATGGAACGGGTGGGCCCGTCCATTTCGCAGATCGAGACGACATCAAGAAATGCGTTGAATCCACCAAGAAACATGACTTCGGTTTTCGCTCATTGATTCACGCCGTCGTACAAAGCGAGACGTTTCGTTCGAAGTAGCGCGTTCGTATTTTTTGAAAGCCTTTTTAGTGGGTAACTTCTGCCGGAAGTTTCCAAGCGGTGCGAGAGACCAAAGTTCAATAAGCGATTAACCCAGAAAGAACGTCAGTTCTCAGCTTAGTCGATGGTGAGCCGAAGGCGCTAGTGCCGCAAACACTAATTCCGGTTCCATGGAGAAAAGAATCTACTAA
>CAYMFZ010000833.1:0-1752 GCA_964389585.1 uncultured Pirellulaceae bacterium
GTTGAGGATGTCAGCCAAAAATCGCAGTTGGATATTTTGGATGAATCCCATGCGGCGTTAATGATTGATATCGACAACGATCAAGATCAAGATTTGGTGGTTTCGACCGACGAGAATCTTGTGTTGATGTCAAATCGAAATGATGGCACGTTCCAACTAGAACATGTTTTGCCGATAGGACGAAACGCGCAGAGTATTACTGCTGCTGATTTCGATCAGGATGGTGATCTCGATCTTTATCTATGCAAATTTCAAGATGCAAACCGGCAGAATGACATCTTGATGTTTCCCACTCGAATCGAAGACGCAGATGACGGCGGCCGAAATGTCTTGTTGCGAAACGATGAAGGCTGGGAGTTTCGAGACGCGACTGAAGAGTGCGGGATTACGGCCGGCAATCGCCACTATTCTCGGTCGGCCACATGGCTCGACTACGATTTGGATGGTGATCAAGATCTTTACGTTGCCAATGAGTACTCTGCAGATCAACTGTTGGAGAATCAGGATGGATGGTTCTCAGATGTGTCTGAAGCGGTGGGGCTTAAGATTGCGGGTCGTCACCGAAGTGTTTCGGTGGGAGAGTTCAATCAAGATGGTCGGCCTGATATTTTTGTTGCGACTGATGTGCCTTTGTCGGCACTTCGTCAGCTTCGGCAGGTTTCCAAGAAATTGGAAAAAGGTGCTCCACAGAAAAAGCTGGTTGAGTCTTTGGTTGGTGAAAATCAAATTTGGTACACAGGTAAATCCGGCCAGCCGATGAAACCCTTCTTTTTGCGAGCCCCAATTTTTTCCAGCCAATCCGCGTACAGTTCTGCTACCGCCGATCTCAACAATGACGGCTTTGATGACCTCGTTGTCTCAAATGGATTCATTTCTCGTCATGGAGAAGAAGTTAATGAATTTCTCTATGGAAATGCTTTCAAGTCCAATGCGATCGAACTGACAGAAACTCAGTCAGATTCCGAGAATCCTGGATATGAGTTTGCTTTGGCGATCGCGAAAACGGCTCACACTGTTTCAGACTTATGCCGCGAAGGCTATTCGGTGTCTGCGAATCAGCGTAACCGATGTTACTTTAGCATTGGATCGCTTGGGTTCGCGAACCTTTCTTCGCTGTCGGGCGTCGATTTGCCGGATGATGCACGTGGTGTCGCTACGACAGATTGGGATGGCGACGGCGATGCTGATATTGTGATGACATGCCGCTCTTCGCCTCAGATTAGAATTCTGTGCAATCAACTCAAGAGCAATAATCAATTCGTGCATTTTGATTTGAATGGGACTGAATCAAATGTTGACGCGATTGGGGCGAGGGTTGAGTTGTATTTAAAGGGACGTGAAACACCGCTTGTGAAAACGCTCAGTGCCGGATCGGGAAACCTGACTCAATCTTCAAAGCGTCTGATGTTCGGTGTTGGAAAGTCGGCAAGTGTTGGAAAAGCGGTTGTCGTTTGGCCAAATGGAAAGTCACAAACCTTCAAAGGGATCGTGCCCAATCGACGATATCAAATCACCGAGGGGCAATCGCTTGCCGCCGAGAAAAACTACGATCGTTTCAATGTGGTGATCTCGCAGCAATCATTCGAAGAACCTGCGGACTTGCCACGTGTCGGAGATCGGTCTCTCTTTTATCCTCGTCCGCCAATTCCAAAGCTTCAGTTTCAAACCGAACCTGGAAAATGGTATCCAATCGAACCGGTAAGAAAAAAGCCAATACTCGCTGTGTTTTGGCAAAAAGACGCAGATTCCGAG
>CAYMFZ010000834.1:0-1735 GCA_964389585.1 uncultured Pirellulaceae bacterium
CCGCAGTGCTGTTGGCATCGGTGATTGCATCGACTCATAGCCATTTTGTTGTTCGAGGTGCGGATGAGGTTTCAATTGAGTCGTTTTGCCCGTGTTCATTTCACTCCGAATCGGGACATGAAAACAACGAGAATGGAACCCCTTGTTTAGTATGCAAGCTGCTGGCGGAATTCAATCCGGATGTAGCGCTGAGTTTTGACTTCACGCACAATCAATCAGTCAGCTCGTTCGATCATTTTGAGTTGGCCGAAGATTCCACGAGGCCAATCTGGCTTTTCCGCGGGCGTGCACCTCCCGCAGTTTAGATTTGCGAATCTCAAATCAGTCCGAAGACGGACTAAATTAAAGTCCGAACACTTCGCGAAATTGACTTTCAAACGTATGAGGCGATGTCCAATCGTCTTTTCACGGCGGAGCTTGAGAAGCAAATTCTCGCCAATTAGGACGCTCCCTTCAAATCAAATAAAGAACAAATTAAACACGGTGCAAATATGAATACACGTTACCACACGAAGCGTACAGGATTTACATTAGTCGAACTGTTGGTCGTCATTGCTATCATTGGAATTCTGGTTGGCATGTTGTTGCCTGCAGTGCAGCGAGTCCGCGAAGCCGCTCGCCGAAGCGAATGCTCGAACAACTGTAGACAAATTGGCTTGGCTGTGCTGAATTATGAAAGTGCCCACCAAGCGCTACCACCTGGATGGGACACTGCAAGCCCGTTGGATGCATTGGATGAACCGGGTTGGGGTTGGATGTCGAAGGTGCTTTCTTTTGTCGACGCTGGAAACTTGGAAAATCAAATTGATTTCAACGTTGCAATTGACGATCCCGTTCACGCTGATGTCATCAATCAAGTCATCCCCGTCTTCTTGTGTAACTCAGACTCTTCACCTCGCGTTGTCGACCTTGGAGAGCATGTCGAACATGGCGCGCATCTAGTTACCGCTAGAAAACAACATGAACACGAAGAACTTTTCGTCGGACGCAGCAACTACTCCGGATGTTTTGGTAGTACTGAAATAGAGGACAGCCCTTTGAAGGGTAACGGAGTTTTCTATGCCAACAGCAAGATCAGCTTGTCAGATATTCGTGATGGCGTTAGCAACACCGTCATGATTGGCGAACGCACTAACGAATTAGGTGCGATTTCTTGGGTTGGAATGGTCCCAGAAGTCGACGAACCTTTCTCGCGAGTGGTCGCGTCTGCGGATCATGCCCCCAACGGCCACGAAGATCACTTTGAGGACTTTCGTTCGTCACACCCAGGCGGAATCAACGTTACGCTCGTCGATGGTTCAACGCACTTCGTTAGCGAAAACATTGACGACGCATCTTGGCAGGCTGCTGCCACACGTTCTGGTCGTGACAAGACTTCGATTCACGAATAGAAAAACTTCCTAACTCACTTTACTAAGCCATGGAATTGCCATGGCTTTTTTTGTTGCGAGACAACAAGGTGAGCTCACACTGTATTGCGACCAAAACATCTCAAAATAGAATGAGAATATTGATTCGTTAGATCTGAAGTGCATAGTTGTGAGCCGCGACGCGTAAGTGGCCGGGTGCCTAACCCGAGGCCCACCTAACATTGGGTCACAATGCGATTTGGTCAAATCAGCTCTGACAAACCACTAGTCGCCAAACACAATTAGAGCCCCGTTTTGAAATGATCGTCAGTCCAATGCAAATTCGATTGCGACTGCTCGCTTGCATACTTGCGATTCTGGCTTTG
>CAYMFZ010000835.1:0-1730 GCA_964389585.1 uncultured Pirellulaceae bacterium
GGGTAAATTCGCATCGGAGTTTCGGTTGGGTCGTCATCGGTGATGCGTTCGTACATCTCGAACAGGTTGGCGTACTTTGCCTTGACGGCTTCTTCTCCTTTTTCTTCGATCGCAGCGCCGAAGTCGAGATAGACGCCATATCCGGTCGGGCCAACACCGAGACCTTTGTCACAAACGTCTTTGGCATTTCTCGCCGCGACGTCTCGTGGAACAAGGTTGCCGAAGCGCGGATAACGCTCTTCTAAGTAGTAGTAACGGTCGGCTTCAGGGATATCGACCGGCTTGCGTTTTTCGTCGGCATCACGAGGAACCCAAATACGACCATCGTTTCGCAACGACTCGCTCATCAAAGTGAGTTTTGACTGATAGTCGCCTGAGGCAGGAATTGAAGTCGGGTGAATTTGAGTGAAGCATGGATTGGCAAATCCAGCCCCGCGTCGATAGGCGCGAAAGTTCGACGTAACGTTGCAACCCTTGGCATTCGTCGACAGATAAAACACGTTTCCATAGCCACCCGATGCCAACACGACAGCGTCGGCAGCATGCGAAGTGATTTCGCCTGTCTCAAGATTGCGGACGATGATGCCGCGAGCCTGTCCATCAACGACAACAAGATCGAGCATCTCTCGACGCGTGTGCATCGTGACGGTTTTGGCGGCGATTTGTTCTTCGAGAGCTTGATAGGCACCGAGCAACAATTGCTGACCCGTTTCGCCGCGACAATAAAAAGTTCGCTCTACCAACACACCACCGAAGGAACGGTTGGCAAGTTTGCCGCCATACTCGCGGGCAAACGGAACGCCTTGCGAGACGGCTTGATCGATGATCGCGGTGCTGAGTTCCGCCAATCGATAAACGTTTTGTTCGCGAGCGCGATAATCGCCACCCTTTTGAGTGTCGTAAAACAAACGCCATGTCGAATCGCCGTCGTTGCGATAGTTTTTGGAGGCGTTGATGCCGCCTTGGGCTGCGATGCTGTGCGCACGGCGAGGCGAATCTTGAAAACAAAAACAATCGACGTTGTAGCCCATCGCGCCCATCGAAGCCGCAGCCGAGGCACCGGCGAGTCCGCTTCCAACGACGATGACTTTGTACTTCGGGCGGTTTTTTGGGCCCACCAAGCGAAGGTTGTTGTTTTTGTGATGAGTCCAAGCGTCTTGAATTGGGCCGCCAGGAACTTTTGAGTCGAGCGTTAGCATGGTTTGTCTTTAATGTGCGTTTTGAATGAGCGAAGAATGGGTTCGCAAAAACTGCTTTGAAAAAGCGGCGCTGGTTAGTGGCCGGTCAGCGCTTCATGCGGATAGTCTGCAACGCCGGGCATCATGCCAGACATGAACACAACAGGAATGATGATAAAGCCAACAACGATCGCAATCGTTAGACCAGTTGCCGCAAATCGAATCAGTTGGTTTCGGTCGGGGTTATCCAATCCCAATGTTTGAAACAAGCTCCACACGCCATGATTGAGATGGAAACCCATCACGATCATCGCAAAGATATAAAGCCCAGACACTAGCGGGTTTGAAAACGAATACCACATGTTGTTGTAAACGTATCCGTGTTCAAATTTCTCGCCGAGCTGAATAGTACCCGTCGTAAAATGCAAAATGTGGAACACGATGAAGGCCAGAATAAACGCGCCAGAAAACATCATCCAAAGAGCGGGCAATGAGGCAGCTCGCTTTTTCGTTTTCACGTATCCAACGGGCCGAGCTTCTGAACTTAGTAGC
>CAYMFZ010000836.1:0-1726 GCA_964389585.1 uncultured Pirellulaceae bacterium
CGATGCCGTGGCTGGCTCCTTCGCCAAGCCACCTCGCGGCATTCGAATCATTCACGCCACCACCAATTTGAAGTCCGTTTGGAAAAGCAGCCATTGCTGAAACCGCGGCCGATTCATTGCCTGGACCCAACATGATGACATGTCCGCCAACCAATCCGTCAGCCATATATTGTCGGGCGTACGAAGCCGCGGAGCGATCAGAGACAAAGTTCTCGATGGGAGATTCACCTGTGTCTCGCAGTGAACCACCAACAATCTGTTTGACTTTTCCATCGTGCAAGTCGATGCATGGTCGAAAAATGGTCATTCGACTTCCCTTTCCTTTGGAATCTCTGGAATTGGGCGAAAGTCAAACCAACGATCAAGCAGAATGTCTTTTTGGTTCGGCAACAAGACTCGACCGTTCAAATTGTAAGTTGAAGCCATCCAAAGCTCCGACTCAGGTTGGATTTCGTTGTTGAGAATGGCTAAATCATAATGAATTGAATAGTGGATCCTATTCTGATCGAGAGGGCCATAGTAAAGATACAGGTCGCCCGTGATAGGTTCAGAATCTAAAACAGAATCGCCGTGCAAATCCAAAGGATAGGTGACGACCCACTCATCGTCTTTTGACTTTTTCAATAGTTGGCGGTCTGTAGCTTTGGCTGTTCCCTGATAAGAAGACGAAAGAAAACTGGATTCTAATGAACGCTGGTCAAACATTCGATTCTCTGCGCCTGCGGATCGTTTGATGGAAAGTCGAACGGATAATCCTTCTTTTGGAATAGAATCTTTGACTTTCAAAACGTTGGCGTTTTCATCAACCAAGTTGACACAGATTTCAGCAGTGCGGTAGAAGCCATCGTTGAACAATCGTTCATTGCGCTCATCGTTGCCACGATAGTAAACACCTCCCAATCGAGGTGGGTGCATTGGGTGAGGAGCATGAGGCGGTTGGTCGAGGCCGTTCTTTTTGGCTGGTTGGGCCACATCCAATTGCACGGTGAGGTCATAGATTTTAGTTTCGCTCTCTTGCAAACTTCCGAACTGGTATGCGATCGCTGCGATGAGGCAAGTGAATACAGAAACAACAATTGAAATTCTTGACCTCTGGTCAGGTCGAGCATCTTTGCCTTTTCGCCATCGGAGAATTGCTGTTATCGACTTGAATAGCCAATAACACAGGAGGGGAAGAAGGAACACCGCTGCGTATCGGATTGGTCGGCGTTGCAACTGTTTTTCTAAAGCCAGCCATATTCCGGCAAGTCGATCGTTGAAGGATCTCGTCGTTGTGACTTTTTTCGGACGTTCAAACGATCCACCTTGTTGAATCCAATTGGCAATGATGTCTTTCTCATCTCTTGAAAGCTCGGAACCATCTCGAGGCATTCGATAATCTTCATCCGTCGAAATGACTCGCTGGTATAACTCGCTTTCACCAAGTGATTTTCCTATTATCGAACGACCGGAATAGCCACCTTCCGAGATTGATTCGGGCGAAAGCAAATTCAAGTTGCCTTCAGTGTTTTCATCGCTATGACATTCGAGGCAGCTTCTTTGGAAGATCGGAAGCACATCGGCACGAAAATCTATCCGTAACTCGCGGGCATTTTCTTGGGCCCAAGTGCATCCGTTTGCGTTTCGTGCCAATGGGGGCAAAGCCACAATCGCAAGTATCCAAGCGAGCAGACGCAATCGAATTTGCATTGGACTGACGATCATTTCAAAACGGGGCTCTAATTGT
>CAYMFZ010000837.1:0-1696 GCA_964389585.1 uncultured Pirellulaceae bacterium
GTATACGGATGGGGCACTCGATGGGTTCACTCGAATCAGGTCTTTTTTGGGGGCCTGGCAACGCTGCGCTAACGAAGCCCATCAACTCCGACAAAAGACGACTTTTTCGTTCTGGCATGATGGCTCCCGGCTACAAACGCGAGCTTTTAACACGCCGGCTAGCACTGGACACATGTTGCGCGTCAAAATGGGGCTTGAATTGATTGCTCCTTGTTTGGTGAAGAATGTTTTTTGTTTTTGAAGGCGTCGATGGTAGTGGTAAAACAACTCAACTCAATCGATTTGTCCAGTGGTTGATCGAACAGGGGCACGACGTGGTTACTTGCAAAGACCCCGGCAGCACTGAGTTGGGAGAGCAGCTCCGCGCGATGTTGCTTGGGAAACACAGCACTCCGATCGCGATGCGAACTGAAATGATGATGTTCACAACGGCCCGGACGCAGTTGGTTCAGGAGATCGTCAAGCCAGCGCTGGCGGAAGGCAAAACAGTTGTGCTTGATCGCTTCATTCTGTCGACTGTTGTTTATCAAGGTCACGCTGGCCGTTTGGATCCCAATGAAATTTTGGCCATCAATGCGATTGCGACCGAGGGTTTGATGCCTGACCTGACCTTCGTTCTCGATCTGGATATCAATACATCGATGAAGCGTTTGGGCGATACGCTGGATCGTATGGAATCTCGTGGCCACGAATACTTCGAACAAGTTCGAGCCGGATTCATTAAAGAAGCTGACCGTTGGCCACACGCGGTTGAAGTCGTTGATGCGTCGGGGCCGCCAGAGGAAATCCAAGCCGGTATCCGCCAAGTGACCGAGGCCTTTCTTGCTCGAAAAGCCGGCTTGGCGTGATATGATGGCCATTTGATACTAGTGATTTGTCAAAGCTTAGTTTTAGGGTAGTGGACGAGGTTACGAGTCCTTTTTAGGTAGCAAAAGACATGGGACTCGTTGCCTCGTCCACTACGTTGAATCCCAATCTTTACGCCTGACAAACAACTAGCCAGCGATCCACGCCGACGAATTCCAGTTAAATCAAACACCGATCTGAAACAGTAATATGTCTTGGGCAAGCATCCTCAATCACGAATCGAACGTCGAGCGTTTTAAGAAAAGCGTCGACCGTAACCGGTTAGCCAGCACCTATTTGTTTGTTGGTCCACCAGGTGTTGGCAAACGATTGTTCGCTCTGAAGCTGGCTGAAGTTTTGTTGTGTGAGAACAAAACGGCAGGCGAGTTTGATTCGTGCGGCTCGTGTCCAGCTTGCCAACAAGTCCGAGCCAATACACATCCGGATTTGATTTTGATTTCCAAGCCAGCCGACAAAGCTTATATTCCCGTGGAAATGTTCATCGGTGACAAAGAACATCGACGCCAGGAAGGGTTGTGTCATGAGATTGGTCTGAAGCCATTTCGCGGTGGCTGCAAGGTCGCAATTGTTGATGACGCGGATTTCCTCAATCAGGAAGGTGCCAACAGCCTGCTAAAAACGTTGGAAGAACCCCCGCCGAATTCTCTGCTGATTTTGATTGGTTCCAGTGAGCAGCGACAGTTGCCAACGATCATTTCGCGGTCTCAAGTGATTCGCTTCGGTCGACTGACAAGTTCTCAAGTCCAAACGATTCTGGAGCAGCAGGAAGATTTGGAAACCGAAGTTTCTGTGGATGCATTGGCATCGGCATCCGAAGGAAGCGTTGCAT
>CAYMFZ010000838.1:0-489 GCA_964389585.1 uncultured Pirellulaceae bacterium
ACCTCAAAACGGCTTCGCTATTCAATTTTGCTTTAGACAAACGCTCAGGATTTATTGCGTTTGCATCTATCGCCTGGTTGATAAAGCCAATTGCGTCATCTGGATCCGTCTTCATCAGCGTCATCGCCAAGCCAATACAAATCTGCTCACCATCAGGACTTGTAAGCATCAATTCTGGATTTTGATCGATAATCGCAGCAGCCTCTCGAAGAGTTTCGATCGCTGTTTCACGTTGGTTTAAATCAAATTCGAAACTTGCACGTAGGTTGTAGAACTCAAGCAACGTTTTGTCAGGAAACTTGCCCGACTCGATGATTGCTCCGGCTTGCTCAAGGCATTGTTTTCTTTCCGAGAGCTGTCCGCTCGTTCGTAGATCATAAACTTGCGCAATCAACCGCTTTAGTTCATTAACCTGTTCTTGGGTCGCAACTGCAGGTGGCGGAATCTCGGCATCTGTTTTCTGTTTGGACGGTTGGGTCAGGGTGTAAG
>CAYMFZ010000838.1:499-1685 GCA_964389585.1 uncultured Pirellulaceae bacterium
GATCCGAGCAGTCCGACTAGCAATAGAATCGTAGCGATAGAATATTTGATCACGAAAACCTCAGCCTATTTGCTGAATGTAGTAATGGGAAATCTATTGAAGCAGCTATTCACTGAAGCAGATTGCCTCAGTTCATGCAGAGTCAGTTGGAACGCTGGCACGCGATTTGGCGTTTCGAAGGACTCGGTAAGGGATCAAGATTGTTGAGAACCGCTCGGTTGTATCACGAACGCCTCGATCAAGGTCAGAAATCGTTTCAAAGGATGAATCCTCCGAGTTCGGATTTATTTGAGGTGTTTCCAATACAGAATTCATGATGTCCTCCAACTCAGTTGCCGGCAGTCTGTCTTGTGATGCAAGCACCCAAAAGTACTCAAGCCTATCATGTGAGTGTTCAATACCCGAAAGCACGTAGTCAAATGGGGAGCTTGAATCGCACTCGCAATTTGCCAGATCTGAATTTACGAAAACAACTTCATCCAGTTCAACTGAGGAACTGTTCGCGTACTGAATGCTAAATAGGTAAACGAAACATTCCGATTTCGATTTCAGTTTGATTTGATATTGATTGTCTTCGCGAATACTGAAAATGTGATGTTTTCTGTTTTTCGAATTGCTGACGTAGAGTGGCTGTGGTGAATCGTTTTCTGAAACTTCAATGTCAACGCGCCAGTCCGACGCGACGAATGGAATTGAATTTGCTAACAACGCGGACTCAATTTTTTGCAACGACTCGTTCTTAAACGACGCGAAATTTTGGTTCCACTGGGCAAAACAGAATCCAGCGATCAAAAGGACGGAAAACGAGAGTGCCATCATTCCAGCGATCAAACCCTTGTTGATTTTTGGTCTAACTTTCAAGACTTCGTTCAGCTTTGAAACGTCTTGGATTCGATCTGCGGGGTCACTTGCGAGGCATAGCTCACAGGCTCGAATAACCAGTGGAGAAGCGCCGTGGTCTTTCAAAGTCGACAGATCGATTGGAGAATCTGATAGCTTTTGAAGGATCTCTTCTTTGGAAATTCCTTCAACCGGAGCCTGGCCCGAAATTAAGTAATAGAGGATTGCGCCGACGCCATAGATGTCGACCCGATGGTCGATTTCGGATCGAGTCAATCTTTCGGGTGCCAGAAAAGATGGCGTACCGGCAACGCCTTTGGTCAACGGATCAACGGCACTCCGAGAC
>CAYMFZ010000839.1:0-1674 GCA_964389585.1 uncultured Pirellulaceae bacterium
GTGCAATCTCAGCTCAGTCAGCCCGCAAAGCATGAGATGATGCATTCGGAAATGCCGACAATTGTCGTGTCGAAGTCGGTTGCCTCAACCACTTTCAGAATGTCAAAACTTGTTTCCGTAATCCCTTTTCTTGGCCAAGATTTGTTGGCAGTCTGGGCGACAGTGGCGTTGCTGATTGCGAGCTTGAGGATTTACCAATGGGTTCGATGTCGTCGGCTAATCGAGGCTTGTGTTGAACTCAAAGATCCGAGTTTGAAACGGCTAATTGTTAACAACGCATCTCGGCTCGGCATGAAGCATCCACCAAGAACGTATGAGAGTCCTGCCGCTCCGTTTCCGTTCGTCGTTGGATTTTTGAGACCAAGCCTGATTGTGCCAATGAGTTTTTCACAGGCAAGCTCAAAAAAACAATTCGAGTTGATGCTCCTGCACGAGCTGTCCCATGTGCGTCGGAAAGATCATTGGACTCTGTTGTTGCAGGTCATCGTTGGAATCGCGTTTTGGTGGAATCCTTTCATTCGGTTGATCGGCCTACAGGTTTCGCGCGTTCGAGAATTGATTTGCGATGATGTCGCCATTCAATCTGGTGGAAGTTGGCGTGACTACGCGCAGACGATGGTTTCGATTGCTGAAACAACGTTAGGGCGAAGTTCGATCCCAGGAGCCTCCTCGCTTGCAATGTCAGCCGGAGATTTGGAGCAACGAGTCGAACGAATTCTTTCGAACGAGGGCAAAACCGTTTCCACGCAGACGAGTCGTCCGACGTTGATCGCAATCGCGATGATGGCTTCGCTCTGTGCGCTCGCAATGGTTTTCGCCCAAGTCTCTGCGTCTGTTGGTGAAGAAGAGGCTCGCGTTTCCCAAGAATCTAAGCCGGTCGAAATGTTATCAGAAGTCGCGGTCGTTCAGCCCATTCGCCAAGATGAAGCTCCAGAAATCAAGAACATTGATAAAGCTGACGGTCCACTCCGGGAAGTTCGAGGGGTTGTCCTCGATATCAATGGTAATCCCGCCGTCAACGCCACGGTTCAAGTTGTCGCAGTTCTTTCGAGAATTGTCGGAGAAGTTCAAACTGATGCGAAGGGGGGTTTTCGGTTCGCTTGCAATCCTAGTCAAGTTTGGCGAAGCATCGCTGTTACCTCCGAAGACGGCCAGCATCGTGCGTTATCCGAAATAGGCGTATTCAATGATAGGTCTTCTACGCCTTTGGAACTGGAATTCAAACTTGAAGAGATGGTTGAGCGGACCGTTGTTGTCACCGACGAGAATTCCGTGCTCTTACCAAACGTGAACGTAACCGTCTTGTTGGATCTTATGGGTTTTCATAGGTTGGATGGAATGACGGATGCGAATGGCGAGTTTGTTTTCAAGGCTCCCGTTTCAACGAAGGTCAGCCAATTGATTGCTTTGGCGGACGGTTACGGTTTGGACTATCGTTCTTACGAACAGGTTGATGGAACTGAAAACCAAACGGAACCAGTCAAGCCAGACTTTCCTGCCGGTCAGAAAGAGACGCTTGTTCTGTCCAAGCCTGCGCCGTTCACGGTCAAAGTTGTCGATCAAGATGGCAATCCACTCGCTGACGTGGGAGTGAAACCTTGGCTGTTGGATAAGCAAAACGTCGCCACATTTAACGTGAGTTCCATGGCAAAATCGCTCGTTAGAAAAACTGAT
>CAYMFZ010000840.1:0-1666 GCA_964389585.1 uncultured Pirellulaceae bacterium
TTCAGATTCGGTAGCAGCCGAAGTATCGCCACCCGTCGTGTCGAAATCATTATCCTGACTATTGTTTGACTCCAAGGGGCTGGTCATTGGAGGCTTTTGACCTGGCTCCAAATCAGTATCGGTGCCAAAGTCGATGTTGGGTCGGCCTTCAGGGACAGGAGCACTAGGTGCTTCGCCGATAACTTCCTCTTCGAAGTTGGCAAACTTGTTGTAAAGCGAAGCATACTGGTCATTTCCTGATCGAGCCGAGCCACGTCGAGCCGGGTCAGCAAACGCCGAGTCAGGAGCTGCTTCAATCAGTTCGTCGTAAATCTTTTTGGCTTCATCAAACTTTCCCAAGCTCTCGTAGGCGTATGCGAGCGAGAAATGTGAGCGGCGATCCAGCATCGTCGTCTTGGCGGTCTGAGGTGCGTTTACAACGGAGGCAAAATTCTCTGCCGCCTTTTCAATCATCTGATTTCCAGCTTCTCGGTCGACCGTAAGCTGGTCAAGTCCCATTCGCAACTGCTGATCGCCAGCCATTTGAAGCGACCATAAACCAGCCTTCGTATCAGGATAAGTAGTCGCGACATCCTTAAGTCCATTGATGTCGCCTGTTCGAAGCGCGATGGCGGATGACGTCGTAAACTCACGCCACTGAATGGCTTGCTTGTCAAATCGGCTGCGGATTAGAAAAGCAATGGCAACAAAACCAAGCAGTCCCGCGACGATGACCAAGCCGATGGTGGTAAGGTGCGGTTTGATGGACTCGAATAACTTTTCGATGCCGGTCAACTCTTCAGGAACTTCAACTTCCTCGAGCTTGGCGGCTAATTTTTTCTTCTTTGAAACCGGCTTTTGGTTCATGGCTTGACTCATGCTGGATCATTCCTTGATCGCATTGATTAAGTGGGTGATTTGGCGTGCGTCGCCATCTTAGATTCGTTTAATCACGCTAGTATATGGGTGTTTTCGACAGATGGTCAATAGCGACCGCCCCCTTCTTCTTCGCCCATTGATTGGACTAACATGTTGAGCTCGGAAATCGTTTGAAACCAAGGATGGACTTCTGAGATTTGCTGTCCAAGTCGCCATTTCGATTCCGGATGGCCTCTTACTCAATCGCGTCCCGATTGTCCGAACTTTCACCCAAATTCTTCAAGATCCGCCAATGAGTGGCTTAAATCCTGATCAGCATAACGCGGTAAACACGCTCTCTGGCCCTTTGTTAGTGCTTGCCGGAGCCGGTACTGGAAAAACCCGAGTCATTACGTTTCGAATCGCGAAACTAATCAAGTCCGGAGTTCCCGGGGAGCGGATCCTCGGCATGACATTTACCAACAAGGCCGCCAATGAAATGAAAGAGCGGTTGGGGAAAATGCTTGGCCTGAGTATGGGCAAGTACAAAAAGCGAAAGAAAAAAGACGATAAGACCGTCGACCACACGCCCACCATTTCGACTTTTCATTCTCTCTGCGTTCGAATCCTCAGACGCCGAATTGAAGCTTTGGGTTACCCACTAAAGTTTGCGATCTACAACCGAGGTGATCAAGAAGGCCTCGCGCGAACGATTCTTCGGGAGCTCAATGTCCACGATAAGCTTTTGTCGCCAAGCCAACAATTGTTTTGGATTGGGCATTGGAAATGTAAGTCGATGTCTCCCAAGCAAGCGATTGTCGCCAGTGAT
>CAYMFZ010000841.1:0-1656 GCA_964389585.1 uncultured Pirellulaceae bacterium
ACCTGATCCGACGTCTAATCTGAAACGCCGTACCGACCGATGCAATAAATCGCATTGATTAGATCCTTGACGCCGATTTTTTTGCCTTCGTCATAGCCACGACTATCGTAGGAGATTGGGACCTCGACGAATCGGTATCCACGTCGAGCAAGCTTTGCCGTGATCTCCGGTTCGATTCCAAAACGATCTTGCTCGATCTCAATGTTCTTGATGACGTCTTTGGTGAAAGCTTTGTAACAAGTTTCCATGTCAGTCAATTTGAGACCGCTGAATAGATTTGAAGCCCCCGTCAAAAACGCGTTTCCGGCTCGGTGGATCCATGACTCGTCTTGTAGTTCTTCGCCGATGAAACGAGAACCGTAAACCACATCCGCTTCGTTCTTTAAAAGCGGTTGGATCAAGCGAGGAATGTCGCGCGGATCGTATTCGAGATCGGCATCCTGAACGACGACAAAGTCTCCAGAGAAATACTGAAACCCAGTTCGGAGTGCGGCGCCCTTACCCTGATTCTTGCCTTTCAAAATTATTTGAACGTTGGGCAAGCCGACTAGTTTCTCGAGGACTTCACGCGTTCCATCGGTGCTAAAGTCGTCGACGATTACAAGTTCCAGATTCAATGGAAGCGCGGCAACCCTCGTGATAATCCGACCGATCGTGTCGATTTCGTTGTAAACCGGAATCACAATCGACAACAGATAGTCCGTTCGAGGACTGGCATTCTGCCCTGGATCTGCTGCCTCGTACTCGGATAGTTCGTCGCGAACCAATTTCGCGCAACCGTCAATTCGTTTCAGCACTTCGGCAAGATACCCAGACTTTGGCTGTGCCTGAAAATTCGATGCGACTTTGGCTGGTCCAGTAGCGACATTCATGTCAGTAGGAAACATGGAATGAGAATTGGACGAAGAGTTTGAGTGATTCACGTTCTTCTCGACTTCAAAAAAGGATTGCCACATCTCCTTTTTCGGTATTAAGCTTTCGCCGCGTGAATACGCACCGATATCTAACAGTTATGCGCTCGTTTACCCGCGTGCCGGAATTACCAACCAAACAATCAATCCAACCCGAATTCAGATCAGCGATCGCAACGGTTCGCGCAAGAAAAAAGCCGCTACCAGTGGTAGCGGCTTGGTTAACTTTGAGGGCTAATGTGCGACTCGGCCTAATCCCAATCAAGCTTTCCGCCAGTTTGGTATTCAGTAACGCGGGTCTCGAAAAAGTTCTTTTCTTTGGCAAGATCCATCGTTTCACTCATCCATGGGAATGGATTGGAGCTGTTGTACTGAGCAGGCAAACCAATTCGCTCCAGTCGGCGATCAGCAACATGCTGAACATAATCACGGAACAAGTCTGAGTTCAATCCAAGCACGCCATTTGGCAAGCAATCCTTGGCGTACTCAAGTTCCAATTCAACCGATTCGCGAACGCGATCAACCATCTGCTGTTGGAATTCAGGCGTCCAAAGCTCAGGATTCTCCGACTTAATTCCGTTGATCAAATCAATTCCAAAGTTCAAGTGAATCGACTCGTCACGCAGGATGTACTGGAACTGTTCGCCAATTCCTGTCATCAAGTTTCGTCGATGAAACGAAAGAATCATCACAAAGCCGGTGTAGAAGAAGATGCCTTCCATGATCAGGTAAAAACCGATCAGGT
>CAYMFZ010000842.1:0-1649 GCA_964389585.1 uncultured Pirellulaceae bacterium
GATCATGATCTTGGCTTGACCGCCAGTTGCGACTCCGCAAGTCTTTAAGAACTGATCGAGATGGATCGTTGGCTCTTTGGGTTCGGCTGTTTGTTGTTCGGTCATGATTGTTGAAAGCTGTTCGATTGTTTGAAGTTTAAGCTAAGGCCGCGATAGTCTACCAGTTGAGCGAATCTTCATATCCATATTGGATTAGCTGTTGTCCCGCTTCTTCTTTGAACCAGTTTTTGGATTCGTCGGTAAAATAATTCTTCCAATCCCCTACGGCACCTTTTCTCAGGAATTCGGAAGGTCGTTCCTTCTTAAACCCCGGCTTTAAATGGCCTTCAATCTTCGAGGCCCGGCTTGGATCAACGTCAAGAAATTCGAAAAGCTTGAATCGTTCCGCAGCCGTGTCTTTGTGGAGATCTTCGTATTTTACGAATTTGATTTTCAGTTTCGGATAAGTTTCCACGGCGGCTTCGTCTGACGCGAGATGTTTTCGCCACCACGTCATCGACTCTCGAACCATGACCTCATGGCATAATAGGCGATCGGGATGCTTCTTAAAGAACCAAGGGTCTTTCTTAAATTCCTCATGCGTCTTAGCCATTTCAGGAATCCGCTCAAATAAGCGATGAACGTTCGTCTGGTTGTACAAATGAAAGGCGCGACTGACGAGAACATCACGACCATCGCGAATGATCGAAATATAAGGAACGTTACGCAGTGCGATCGGCACAATTGAATGGGGAGTGCGTTCGCCGATGACTGTCGCGTTTGGATCCGCCGCCGACGCAACGCATTGACGAATCATTTCTTCAAGCTGGCTTCGTGCGAATTCCTTCCGTTCTGGAGACGCGTAGATTGGCAGCGTTGCCAAGTCTTGATTAAACCTCGCGACGACTTCTTGCCAATGAAACTCACCAACGACGCTGATCGTTTCGTGACTGCTGAGGAGGCTTCCCAGCCAATTTGTCCCAGACTTCATAAATCCGCGGAGACAGAAAAATCGCTTTTGGTTCATGGGTCAAATGGAGAGTGAGGTGGCAAGCAGGAATCGAAGTGGACGGGCTTACGGTCCAGGATGTGAAAATGTTAGACTTCGACAGATGACTGCGTCTATTTTCACTCACCCTATCATTTTTGCAACGCAAGTATTGAGAAGCCCATGGAAAAAATTAATCTGCAAGAAAAGTTTGCTCTCTTTTCGGATCAATGGTCCCCAAAAATTGTTGCGGAGTTGAATGGACAGCATGTGAAACTTGCAAAACTTGAGGGTGAGTTTGAGTGGCACCATCACGACAACGAAGACGAGCTGTTTTTTGTGATCAAGGGTAACTTGCTGGTTCATTTCCGCGATCGAACGATTGAGCTTGGGCCTGGTGAAATGTTGGTAATCCCCAAAGGCGTTGAGCATAAGCCAGAAGCTCACGAAGAAGTTCATCTTGCCTTTTTCGAGCCAGCCGGAACTCTGAATACGGGGGAGAATGATCCTGGTGATCGCACGGTTGCTGAACTGGAATGGATCTGATGCTCGCCTGATAGTCAGTCGTAAGTCACGCCCAATTTAGAGCCTATCCCATAACCATATTGATTGTTAACTCTACGACGTGGTTGTGAGCCGAAGGCGCTAGCCTCGGGCCTGAATAACCAGCAAAATAAGCCAT
>CAYMFZ010000843.1:0-1647 GCA_964389585.1 uncultured Pirellulaceae bacterium
TCTCGGAGTGTGGCTGCCGAAGAATTATCAATCGTTGCCGCAAACGCGTCGTTCGGTTGCGGGGCAACATCGCCGGCTTTACTGATTCGATCTGAATTATTTTGATCAAGCTCGAAACTGCCTTCGTGGATCGTCATCGTCATGGCCAAATTGTGGCTTAACAATTTTGGCGAGATCGTTTTGTTGCACTTAACGCAATCACCCCCAACGGCCGCATCCAACTGGAGTTGGCTGCCGCATGAACAACGGTATAGAACCGTTGTTGGCGTCATTGGTCGAGTTGCATTGGGATCCATGTTGCTGGCTGTAGATCACTACGTCGCGGGTTGAACGTGTTCGGATTTGTGAAGTGAAAGGTTCAGGTTTGCTCGGGCAAATTGAATTAACAACAGCCAAGAGATGCCGAAGCTGGCGCGAGCATCAAAGCTGTTTGTACGGTTTGCCTTCCGTTCGGTTCAATTCTAGTCGTTTTCGTGAAACTTACCACTTCGAAGTGTTCATTATTGCGCAGTTCTGCCAAGCACACCATGTACTAGCCAGGCGGTTTTGCCTTCGAAACGGTAGACGGTTCGAGAGACTTTCGTTCCAGTTCAACCCCAGTCCAGCCCCAGTCCAATGCAATGGCGTGATGTCGCAGAGGCGATGCAAAACAAGAAGCCACTTCAATCCCTAGATCTCTCGGTGGCCTCTCGGGGTGGCATCGCTGTGCGAGGCCTTTGTGGTGAATTCGACTGATCCACTACTCAATGTGATGCTCCGGCTTTATCCTGTCACGGTTGACTTCGTTGTCTGGTGAGATTTCATGTGGCCGATTCCAAAATTCGTTTGCGTAGCGTTCGCGTCAACAATTTGAAAGAAGTCAGTCTCGATATTCCGCACGGACAATGGGTAGCCATTTGTGGTTTAAGCGGTAGCGGGAAATCGAGCCTTGCGTTTGACACTTTGTATGCGGAGGGCCAGCGGCGATACATCGAATGTCTTTCGCCAGGAACGCGTCAATTTATCACTCAACTGGACAGGCCAGACGCGGACTTGATTGACGGGATTCCTCCTGCGATTGCAGTGCAGGCGGTTCGAGGAACTCCCGACCGGAAGTCGACAGTGGGCAATGCGACCGAAATTGTCGAACACCTGCGATTGCTGTTCGCAAGAATTGGTAAAGTCGCCTGTCCAATTTGCGAGTCATCAGTTGACCGCGAAGATGTCGAATCCGTCGCCGCTTGGATTGAAAGTTTGGCTGCGGGTTCCCGGTATGTGATTGCCTATCCGCTGCCAGAGAGACAAGGCGGAGGTACGGCAGCTCACTTTGCGGCCGGACGAAGAAATGGGTTTCGCCGAGCCATCGTCAATCAGCGTTTGATTAGCCTTGAAGACGCGATAGATGGCGAAGGTTGCGCAGATCAAGCAGAACGTGATCATTCAAAGGTCTGGATCGTCGTTGACCGTTTGGTTAGCGATTCAGACAAAAGTCGGATCGATGAAAGCCGCATCGATGGAAGCGGCGGCAAAAGTGGCAACAGTTCGAGGGTTCGCGAATCGTTGGAAACAGCGTTTCAGTTTGGAGAGGGCCGTTGCACGGTTTTTGCATCTGGCGATGTTGCTTCAACGCCCTATCTAATCGACGGCAAAGGATTCGATATCAAAGAG
>CAYMFZ010000844.1:0-1633 GCA_964389585.1 uncultured Pirellulaceae bacterium
CCCAGCTGACTATTTGGGGAACATCTGGAAACGATCGACTTAGACGAGGCTTGGATTGGGCAAACTTGGAAACTGAAGATGAAGACACAATTTTTCGAACGCACAAATTTGATGACGTGATTGCTTAGGGTCGCGGAGTAAACGACACTGCCCAGATAGACGATCAGGATCAAAACGACCGTCTCTACTCGCGGCCTGGCCAATTCTACCTTGATGGAAGGACGACCGGCTTAGCCTCCACTACGTTATTTGGTTTTAGCGAGATCACGGTCGAATCAGGCACGGGAGTCGACTCAGCAACGCTTATCGGTTCTGAGGGCGAAGACGAATTCTTCGGCAATGATGAGTTCTCACAGCTGAAGACTCCGCTGCAAACGGTCACTGTCCGAGGATTTAGCAAAGTGACTGCTCGATCAGTAGGTGGAAACGATTCTGCGTTTTTAGGTGACTCGCCTGAAGACGATATTTTCGTTGCTTCACCAATCTACTCTGCAATGCGCAACGAGAACTTTAGTGTTGCCGCAATCAATTTCCAATCAATCATTGCACAATCGACAGAAGGAGCCGACGTTGCGCACTTTTCTGACAGCTCTGGCGATGACCAGTTTATCGGTACGCCAGTTTTGGGAAGAATGACGTATGAAGATGGAACAAAACGTATCGCACGTGACTTCGCCAACGTTTATGCCAACGCCTCTCAAGGAGCTGATCATGCTCTATTCCATGACTCAGCGGGCGATGATGAATTTGTCGCCAAGCCAACATCAGCGTTGATGACGGGAACAGGCTATCAGCATTTTGCACTTGGATTCGATTCGAATTCGGCAATTTCGAGTGGAGGTAACGACGTGGCGCGGTTTATCGATTCATCTGGAAATGATTCGTTGTTCGCAGATTCAATTCAAACGAGACTCAAAGGTGAAGGCTTCAACAATTTCACGACTGGCTTTCGTCGCAATCTGATTTTCAGCCGAGGTGGCAATGACATTGCCTACTTTACAGGCTCAGAAAACAATGACTTCCTTGGCGCGAAGGATAACGACGTTTGGATGTTCAACGATGACTACTTTCGCTTTGTCAACGGTTTCGAAATTGTCGAAGCCCGTGCAAATGGAGGAGAAATCAATCGAGCTAACTTTGTTGACTTGCTGTTCGAGCTCGAGCTATTCGGAGATTGGTTGACTTAGAGCCGGCTGCCACTAGCGCCGACTTATCCCAGAACTTGTGAGCCGTTGGCGCGAGCCTCGGGCCAACAAAACCTGATGGCATATTTTGCTGGTGATTCTGGCCTGAGGCTCGCGCCTACGGCTCACTACAACCACAGGTAATCGACAATCACAATGCCAACAGTCCGGCCGCTTACGCGTCACGGATCAATGAGCCTGAAACTGCAAGTCGCGATATGCGGTTTCTGTGAACTGCGGTTCTAAATTAAGCTTCGAATTTTTTGACGATAATCGAAGCGTTGTGTCCGCCGAATCCAAAACTGTTGCTCATCGCGTAAGTGATGTCGCGCTGCTTGGGAGTGTTTGGCGTGTAATCGAGATCGCATTCTGGATCTGGTGTGTCGAGATTGATGGTCGGAGGAATCGTGCCCTCAAGAATTGCCTTTGTGGAAAGCACTAACTCAATT
>CAYMFZ010000845.1:0-1627 GCA_964389585.1 uncultured Pirellulaceae bacterium
ACCAGCATCGTTTTCTGGCTCAACCGCGACCAAAGTGAAATCAAGTTCCACATCGGTTTCAAAAAAATCGTCTGGAGAAATACTAAATTCTACTGGTGTAAGTTGTTGACCACCAAGCGTCTCGACAAAGTCAAATTGTATTGTGCTTGTGTTCGCCACTTGCTCAGAGTCGAGCACATGATTGTTGGTCATGATCAACTGTGGAGACACAAGAAACCCAGTACCGAATCCGAGGATTGCCCCTGATTCTGATCGAAGAACAACTCGTCCAACGGTTTTGGCGCGGGCTGCTCCTTTATCCAAGAACCATGACGTAACAAGATTGTTTTGTCCGATGATTCGCTCGAAGACATCAACGCTAACGGGTCGATCGTTGCGTGCCGAAGCAATGGCGCTTGCGATGATTGCTTCGCCGACTTGCGGGTCAGCACTCAATCCCATGAATCTACGAGCGATTCTTGCCGGATCATCAATCTGACTTAGGTCGCAGTCGAGTGGTTTTCCATCTTTAACCCGGCAAATCTTCTCTTGCCTGGTTTTGCGTTCTACTTCTCTTGAATCGTAGCGAGAAACAGCTTTTTCAATTTGCTTCCGGAAGCGGTTGGTTTTCATGGAGTGATTAGAAATGAAAGTTGGAAAAGAAATTGGAATTGAGGCGGAGTCATGATAGCTCTATTGAAGCACCAACACAAAAAGTTTTTACACACCTTCCCCACGGCCCAAACGTCCGAACTAATTTGGCTTCCCTATCAAAGGTGCGCAAAACTTCTTGATGAGATGAATTTTGTTGCAACTCAATGAGTTAGCGGTACATTGATGCCACAACTCGCTCCTCTCCCTTGCAGTTCTTTTCACCACCTAACAACCCAAAAGGTTGAAAAATGAAGAACGCGATACTTGCGTCTTTGCTCCTGCCAATCACTCTCTTTGCAGGGAATGCGATTGGCCAAGATAACCTCAGACATGTTCTTCCCGGCTCTAACATCGACGAAGTGAAGACGCTTGCCCAAAACTGGACAGACGCGGAGTCGAACGAGTTCTATAACATTCCGCAGGGATCGCGTCTGGTTCCGTATGATCTTTTTAAGCACTTGGAACGCGCTGACTCGGAAGACTCATTTCGCTCGGAAGAACATATCCGCGAGCTGGGATATATCCCGAGAAAGGTGTCAGACGATAACCCAGACGGTTTGCCAATTGGTTTTATTAAGGACGCACCCTACAACGCGGAGATTGCCGGCCTTGGGATTACGTGTGCTGCCTGCCACACGGGCCTGATCGTTCATGACAAGACGGCTTACATTGTTGACGGTGCACCGACGCTTGGTGATTTTGAGATGTTTCTCAACCGGCTTACTAAATCCATTCGTAAAACTGCCGATGACGATCCGAAGTTTGAAAGATTTGCAGCCAAGGTTCTGCCAGACGGTTCATCGAATCACCTAAAGCGACAACTGCGAGGCTTCATTCGCTCGATCGCGGATGAGCGGGAGCTGTACAACAGTCGTAACTTGTCAGCCGACGACGCACACAGATTTGGGCCTGGGAGAGTTGATGCGTTCGGGGCAATTTTCAATCAAGTCTCCGCGCAGTATTTGAATATTCCTGAGAACGCAAAGCCGGCGAA
>CAYMFZ010000846.1:0-1623 GCA_964389585.1 uncultured Pirellulaceae bacterium
CCCACTCGCCGTCGATCATCACGGCAAGGATTTTGGTCGAAAATTCGAATGGCGGTCCACTAAGAACCACTAAGTCCGCGTCATTGCCCGCTGCGATCGAGCCGAAAGTCATCTTGTTCGAGAGCATCTTCGCAGGTGAAGAAGTCAAACCATTCAACGCATCATTGGTCGAGAGCCCGCGACTGACAGAATATTGAATCGCTCCAGGAAGCTGGCCTGAGCCGGTTGTTCCAGAGGACTGAAATGCGAAAGACAATCGCTCGTTGGCCAAAAGTTGCGGCAAGTTGGTTGCCTCCAATTGTTTTGGCACCGGGATCGATAACTTTGGCCCAGCGATGACGCCGACATCAAAGTCGGCCAACGCATCCGGCTCACGGGCCAACGCGTCCGCGCCGACAATCACGGTTCGGACGCCGTACTTTTCAGTGAACAATTTGGCGGCTTCCTGCATCGTGAATAATTCACGTGTCTCGACGAGAGCCGGGATCTCTTTTGTGAATAAAGCATGGTAAGGCTCGAGTGCTTCGACCTTCTTTGGCTTTTTGGGCTCCTTCAGCGTTGGCTTTTTCTCTTCTTTCTTTTCGGCGTCTTTGTCGTCGCTCTTATCAGCTTCCTTAGCGTCGGACTTTTTTTCGCCGTCCTTCTTCTTGTCTTTGTCTTTTTTATCTTCTTCGTCAGGCTTCTTTTTTTCCTTGTCGTCACCAACCGGTTTTTCTTTGTCCTTGTCCGGGTCTTTCTTTTCCGGCTTGTCCTTCTTCTCTTCGTCTTTGTCGTCTTCAGGATCTGGCTTTTCGCTTTTGTCGACAGTCCGTTTGGCAGTGATTGTCACTTCGCCCAGGCGACCCAATTCCATGGTGCCTTCGAACGCGCCATCGGCGTCGAGTTCCCCGCTGATTTCAATCTCCTGGCCACGCCGTTCGATAGTGATTGAAAGCTGGCGTGATTCGCGATCATAGGAACCTGAAGCGATTTCAATCTCCTGCCGCATCATCGTCAGGACACCTGTCACCGATCCGTCTTCCGCCAATTCCAATTCAAAACCGAGTACTCGTACTTGAGGAGGAATCTGCTCTGCGTCGATTTCGCCTTCCCACGTTCCGGTGATTGGATCAGGCAGAGGCTTCTTCTTTTTCTTTTCGTCGTCCTTGTCTTTATCTTTTTCCGAATCGGCGTCTTTCTTCTCTGGATCTTTTTTGTCTTCCGGCTTCTTCTTGTCAGCTTCTTTGGCGTCTGTCTTTTTTTCGTCTTTCTTTGGCGTTGTTTTTGGTTTCGGCTTGGCCGCTTCAGCTTTTGCTTTCTCTTTGTACTCAATCAAATCCTTTTCGTACTTCTTCCAAGAGTCGACATACTTCTTGCCGGCCGCCAATTGCTTTTCAGCGGCTGCAATTGCCGACGAAGTGGTCCCCGACAAGCGAAATTTAACCGCGACTGGATCGCCGATTACGCGAGCATCCTTACCGAGCTTGAATGCAACCACCGGAGACGCGTTGTTACCGCTACCTGAAAGCAACGCTGTCGTGATCCCGTTTTGCCGAGCGTATTTGATCGCCGGATCGTCAGGATAAAGTTGCTCACCAAGCTTGGTTGCGAGCGTCGTATTGCCCGTGAGTGGACCGCCAAGCC
>CAYMFZ010000847.1:0-1615 GCA_964389585.1 uncultured Pirellulaceae bacterium
CACAGGCAGAGCCCGGATGTAGAGTATTTAGCCACGCAATATATTCTACATTCGACCGCTAGACTATTGTCTTTGGGCGAAAATTTCGGAAATTGCTGTTTATCGCCACAGTGGGCGAGTGACTTAGAAAAATTGCACGTGAGGGTTGGGTGGGGTTTACGACCTGTTTCAGCGGCTCAACAAGCAACAAGCAGACAAGAGTGAATTAAAGAGTGCCCCATGAAAATGACGAAGCTTCGCCGATTGCACGGCTCATCGGAGCGGACGACAACAGCGTAGTGGGTCTAGTGTATGTTTGGGAAACGTCCGAGTTGGCGATACTCTGGTTTGAGCCAAAAGAGCCGGCCGCATTTATTGATCCAGAGATACGCTCCGAGGTCCTAACTGAGGCACTGGCAACGACGCCGGAAGATGTGATTGCCCTGCTCAGTAAACTTATGAGACCAATAGTGGAAGGAGAATCCTAGTAGGGACAAGGTCACCGCTATCTTGGCCGCGGGCGGTCTCCTGCGCGACAGCTGCCATTCATTGCGTGTGGTCTGAACTTACAAAATGCGGGCATTCCTGACTTTGGATTTTGGACCTTTGCTGTCGAAGCATCACACTGCGCGCGCGGCATGTCACTTGTTCCGTTGCAACCCGCGTCGCCAGGCCGGACACTGATGAAAGTTGTTAGGCGCGATGCGAAAAGGTACCTTCGCCGTAACTAGATCCGACGGACATCCGGTGTAAGTCTGAGCGCCATGGGCGAGATTGAGGTATGGCATGGACTGATCTGTAAGAGGTGCGCCCAAGTCGACTGCCCTGATTTTTGAGACCAAGACGCATTTGATTTTCGAGTTGGATCCTGTTCCACACCGTAAACGCCGCGAGCAACTGCCTCGAACTCACGCAACTTGTAAACAACGCCCGCCTCGCCGTTGAGAACCGAGCCCCAATCCTCTGATTGTTGGAGCGCAGAATGCAGATTAAAAGGTTTTAGGCCCGTCTGGTAATCTGCACCAACGCTGCTTCAATAAACGATGAGTTTGCACTTGGCGCTGAATTTCTCGGATCAAGCGTATCACACACAGCAAAAGTTACTTGCTGCTGGTGCTGCCCAGCGCGCGATCCCAGAACTTGCGGCAGCAGGGACGCATGCGCCGCAATACGTTCTAATAATCACGCGCCCGGTGAATCTAACATGCAGGATTGTGTGACTTTCTTCCTATACAACTTAAGCATACTGCACAAATTTTTAGCATGTTGTCCGGCTTCTACTGCGATGCGACCGCGCTCAAGCGAGAATCCGCCTTAGAAATCGCAGAGCAAAAAATGCCTTGCTAAGGCGCATTTCGGACGCGCCTCACCGCTTGGCTTTCTCTCGCCTTTTCAATCACTAGTGATAGCCCATGATCAACACAAAGCCCCGCGGACACGTCCCGGGAACCATCATACTCAATGCAGTCGCGTAGGATCATCTAACCAACTTTTTCGGTTCGAGAGTTGCTTCGCGAAGTGAAAAGTTGCTAGCATTTTAAAAAGTGTACTATTTTTTTTTAAACAACTTAAAGATTAGTGAGCAAAGGATTTCAGAATGTCAGAAGAAAAAACCTGTCGGCGCTCGGTCCTAGCG
>CAYMFZ010000848.1:0-1599 GCA_964389585.1 uncultured Pirellulaceae bacterium
TTGAAAATGTATCCGATTGGCGACCTGATCAAACGCTCGAACAACAACCCGTTTAGCGGCTTTGGACTGCCTGGCTTGGGCGGACCGACACTCAATGCACCGGGACAGAATCGTGGAGGCGGTGGATTTGGTGGTGGGAGTGGAGGAATGGGTGGCGGCGGAGCTGGTGGCAATGGCGGTGTGTTTGCAATTCCTTCATCAAGCATGTTTCAGGGAATGGGCATGGGGGGAATGGGCGGCAGTGGCCCTAGTTTCCCGATGTACAACTTTTCAACTGACATCTCGATTGACGAGCTCAACGATACGATCGTCCGCTCCGTGGCAGCTCAAAGCTGGGAGCAAAATGGAGGCTTGGGAACAACAGCGTTTCTTCGCGACTTGATGATTGTTAACCAAACGGATCCTGTGCATGAACAGCTCGATACGTTTCTACAGATGCTTCGTGCTGCGACGAAGACAAAACCAACGGTGACGGTCAAAGCGGTCTGGCTTAACATCGACGAAGAACAATTCCTGTCACTCGATGTGGAAGCCGACCAGCAAGTCAACTCAAAAGTCTTGGCCCAGCTCGTGAAAACTCACGGTCAGCGAGCCCAGGTGACTTGTTTTGACGGTGAGACGGTACACATTGCGGCAGGCAACCTAAAAAACAGCATCGAGTCAGTCGTTCCCGTCGTAGGAGAAAACGAACTTGAATTAAAAAACGAGATGCGGATTGCAAGTTTGCGACGAAACAAGAATCGAACGAAAGTACCCGCATTTGTCATGGCTCAATCGTTAGGCGATGATGATGAACAAGCACTCGACGTTCGGCCTTCCAACAATATCGGCTATTCACCCGTCTCTCGTTGGATCAACTACGGTGCCGTCTTACAGATACAGCCGCAAGTTGATGCCAACCAAAAGATGTTGACGCTATCGGTTGCCAGTGTTCTTGTAAGTGAACCCAAAGCTGCTCCAAACATGAAACCGAACGCGACGAACCGCTTGCGGTTTGGTGTCGACTTGGACAAACACAATTTGCAAAACCAACAGTTTCAAAGCAATGTTCGTCTGAAGAATGCGACGCCGACTCTGGTTGGCGGTGCGAGTTTTCAATCTGGATCGGATTCGAATCAGACCTATCTGATCATCGAAGCGATCGTGAATAACGATTGATAGTCGTAAGCTTAAGCTCGAGCGTTGAGTTGCTGAACTTATGGAGACTCCGCAATTAAAGACCATGCGTTTCGAACAAGTGTCAGCAGGGGCTTCGATATTCTGATCCAGGAAGACTCTGGTTGCCGCAAGCTGACATTGCTCGCAGGCTGACGCTTGCCAAGCGGTGTGATTTTTTGGTTTTGGATTGCACGCAATCACAACGGCGACCGTGATTGAGGTCTAGGCGTCACGAACAAGCGGAAAATGGGACTGGCTCCGCCACGATCGAACTAAACCCCGTCAAGCCAATCCACCGGCGGTGCCTGTCCCATTTCTCCGCGCCAGCTTGCTAGTTCGAAATCACCAACCCAAGGCAAACTTTTTCTGAAAACCAAAGGCGTCGAAAAAGGGACAGGGAAAGCGCCGGGCTAAACCGGTTTGGAGTAGAGAATGAAAGAG
>CAYMFZ010000849.1:0-1583 GCA_964389585.1 uncultured Pirellulaceae bacterium
CCTGCGACCTCGAGGTTATGAGCCTCGCGAGCTACCGGGCTGCTCCACCCCGCACCGATATGTTAGCGAAACCGGTTTAGGTGTCGAGGCCTATCCAACGTTTTCTTCTCTTTTTTTCCAAGCCGCCAATCAGGTCCGACAAAATGCACTGTGATGGAGGGCCGAATTAGGTTTCAAGGATTAGCCGTAACTGCGAAGGTGACCAATCCAAAGCAAAACAATGTGCTCGTCCGAAACGATCACCCTGACCGCATCGTAAAAACAACCCTCGAACGGGTCAGCCGGATTTTCTTTCGGTGGGTTTAAGCAATCAAGTAAATGCTCCGTTTCGAACAGTTGCTGGGCGCCGCCTTCGAACATTCCAACCAACCGATCTATGAAGTCATTGACTCGGTTAACATGGTCCGCTTCTTTCTCGGCGACCAATTTCTTTTCAAGGGGATCATGCGAAAATGGCACAATCGTCGTGGAGCCATCCTCGAGCTCGATTGGATAAAGCTTGTTGTTGATGGACCAACGAATCGCACCGGCCAAGTACTCACGGAGTGATTCACCTGAAAGCTCTCGCCTCAACCAGGGTTTCGGTTCAAAGGTATTTGGGGACCAGGCCGCCCAAGCTTCGTCAAACGCCTCGGCTGTCTCGAAGTCATCTTCGTCTGGCTCAGGCGGCCAGAAATCAACAATTTCATGACCAAGGAAAAACGTCCCTTCGAAATCGACGTGCTTGGGAATGAGAGTCGCAACCGCATCCAGTTCTTCGGCGGTTACCTCACCTACGCCGGATCTTTTTTGAACAATGCAAGCGAATGAGCTCTGGCGAAGGTAAGGAGAATCCCAATCCATCAACCATTGATAATCCGATTCTGCTCCCGACATCACAACTCCTCTCTTTATTTCAACGAACCAGAGCCGCCGAACTGTCTTTGGGCTTCGAAAGCAGCCACTCCCACGCTGGTTGCCAAATTGAGGCTTCGAATTTTATCACTTGTCGGAATCCGCAATAGTTGCTCGGCGTTTCCTTCCGTCAGCGTCGACGGAAGCCCAGACGTTTCACTTCCAAAAACCAGCGTGTCTCCGATTTTGAACTCAACCGAAGTATACGACCGCGTTGCGAATCTGGAAAAGAACCAAAATCGTGTCGGGCCAATCCGTTCAACCAAATCATCCCAATGACTAGCGACTTCCCAATCCAAATGTTTCCAATAATCGAGTCCGGCTCTGCGAAGCGTCTTTTCATCCACACGAAATCCCAGCGGACGAACCAACCAGAGCTTCGCTGCCAAGCCGACACACGTTCGCCCAACGGCCCCCGTATTTCCGGGAATTTCTGGTTGATTCAAAACGATATTTAATTTGGAATCTGGTGAAGCCAAAGCCCTGTCTTCCGGTTAAACTGTATACTTTGCAATACAAAGCAAATTACGACCTGACGTAATTTGAGCTGTTTAGATATAAACAATGACAGGGATTTGGCAAGGTTCCAGTCCCAAACACCTTTCCACGCAACCGGAATCGACAAGGCAAATTTGTGGTAGACATTCAGCGTAACAAGACTCGCCCCGTCAAAATTGGCTCCATTACGA
>CAYMFZ010000850.1:0-1582 GCA_964389585.1 uncultured Pirellulaceae bacterium
AACTGTCAGAATGTGACTTCACCAAGCCACGTCCATGATTGTGGCATTTCACTCCTAGGTCGTGAAGCTATGAGCACCCAA
Source organism: uncultured Pirellulaceae bacterium (assembly GCA_964389585.1). Taxonomy (GTDB): domain Bacteria; phylum Planctomycetota; class Planctomycetia; order Pirellulales; family Pirellulaceae; genus Mariniblastus. The sequence continues at coordinate 82 of CAYMFZ010000850.1, forward strand.
GCCGGATAGCATTTTCGAAGCGTCGTTTTTTAAAATTCTGCTTCTTGGATGACAGATTCTTTTTGTTGGGATGGCGTAGCTGCATTTGGCCACCGAATCTCAATGGCTAAAAGCTAAGCTGTTTGTTATTTGCCCCTTTCTCTCAAGCAATCACTTTCATTGTCAACATTCTTTGGAAGTTGAACGCCAGTGCGTGCCACAAGGCGACGGCTTTAGTTTTGACCAAGCCGCGAACATTGAACTGCCTAAGACCTTGGTTGCGGCACACTGCGTTGGGGAACTCCGCCTGCGAAGGTCGCATCTTCAAAATATCTTTGTACTTTTGCTCTTTCATCCGAGCCCGAAAGTTCCCGTACTCTTCTGATTCACCAGGTTGCTCTGCGTAGGGATCCTTGCCGTTTTTGATGGCTTCTTTAAAACGAGGGATCGGCGACACCACTTTTGTTTTCTTAAGCTCAAGTTCCTTTACCGCTGCCTTGGTTGGGAACGCGCCATCGACAACATAGTGCTTGGGAACTGGGTCGTAGGCTTGCGTTATCCGTTGGTACATCGGCAACATTTGGTGGTTATCACTGCCCTCGTTGGTCACATCCACACCCACGATCACGCGCGCCTCGCCGTCGCTGGCGAACTGAACATTGAAAGCCGGGTCGTAGCCGCCATTGGCCATCTTCATCCGCCGAGACTGGGGATCTGTCGTGCTGCAACGGGCTTCTTTGCCTGTTCCTTTTTTTCGCTTCTCGCGTTTTGCTTGAAGCTCTTTGACCGTCTCAGCCGCTTCGTTGATCCGCTTGAGACGTTCGCTGGCGGCTCGGTCTCGAGCTCCTTGGCGACGGGCTTCGCCGGCTTGGTGACTCGCCGGGCTTTGGCTTTCTGCCTTTAACTCTTGCACGTAATCAGCCGCTTGATCGCGAAGCTTCTTCAGCGTCGGCTCTCGTCGAAACGAGCTGGTGCCCGCACTGGCTTTAACCCGCATCCCGTCTTGCGCGATGGTCTCAAGGGGAACAAGCCCTCGATCTATCAAGCACGTCACGCCGTCGGTTAAAAGCTGCTCAAGAAATTCACCGTGACCTACCCGGAAATCACTAAGCGTGTGGTAGTTGATTCCAATCCCGCCACAAAGCCACATGTAGGGAATGTCTCGCTCACAACGCCGGCCAAGCTCCCGCGCTGAACCGATGCCTTCCAGCGTCGCAAGAAGCCACAACGACAAAAGAACTTTCGGATTGGTCGCCGAACGACCTGCTTGAGTTGAAGATACTTCGATCTCGGCATAAAGAGGACTCAGATCAAGTGTCTCGACAAATCGCCAAACAACCCGTGCTAAATGATCGTGATAGAGCATCTGATCGAGCGAATGAAATCGCATCTCGATTTGACGACGCTCGGGTTGCGTTACGCGGGCTGATCTTTCGTTGGATTTCTTAATATTCATCCATACGTTTTAGCGCCATTCTATTTTATTCTCAATCCGAGATGATAAATTCACAGCCTCTCCGTG
>CAYMFZ010000851.1:0-1563 GCA_964389585.1 uncultured Pirellulaceae bacterium
GAGTAAGAGTAAGAGTAAGAGTAAGAGTAAGAGTAAGAGTAAGAGTAAGATATCCCGTCGTGGAAGTGAGCCGAAGGCGCTAGCCTCTGGCCTGAACAACCAGAGAAAATTAGCCATCAGGATTCGCTGACCCCGAAGCTGACGCCAGTTACCCAAAGCGTAAGCAACTCACTAGACGGCTTTTTTAAGATTTGAAAGAAGACAAGGAAAACGAAATGGCGAAAAAGCCACTTAACATCGGAATGATCGGCTACGGCTTCATGGGCAAAGCCCACACAAACGCCTACGCAACAGTCTCTAATTTCTTCGACCTGCAACATAAACCCGTTCTCAAAGCACTTTGCGCACGTGATGCCGAAAAGGCACAGGTGTTCGCGGATAACTGGGGCTATGAGTCGGTCGAAACGGACTGGCGAAAGCTGATCGCTCGTGATGACATCGACGCGGTTGACATCTGCGTTCCCAACAATCTTCACAAGGAGATTTCGATCGCGGCGGCTGAAGCAGGCAAGATGATCCTTTGCGAAAAACCGATCGCGATGAATGCTGAAGAAGGTGAAGAAATGTGCGCTGCGGTCGAAAAGGCCGGCGTGCCGAATATGGTTTGGTACAACTACCGCCGGGTTCCCGCAGTCACGCATGCGAAGAACATCATCGACAGCGGCGACTTAGGACGGATTTTTCACTACCGAGCGAACTTCCTTCAAGACTGGACAATCGACGCGGCTCTACCGCAGGGAGGCGCTGCACTTTGGCGTTTGGACGCAGCGGCGGCCGGTTCTGGTGTTACCGGCGACTTGTTGGCGCACTGTATTGATACGGCGATCTGGCTTAATGGTGGAGTCAACGAAGTCACCGCGATGACGGAGACGTTTGTGAAGGAAAGGATGCATCAGGAAACGGGCAAAGTCGAAAAGGTTGACATCGATGATGCATGTGCCTTCATTTGCAAATTCGAAAACGGCTCAATGGGGCTGTTCGAATCAACGCGATATGCCCGGGGCCACAAAGCGCTGTACACTTTCGAAGTCAATGGCGAGCACGCGTCACTAAAGTGGGACTTGCACGATCTTCACCGACTCGAGTACTTTGATCATCGGATCGAAGGACCAATGCGCGGCTGGCGAAGCATCCACATTTCCGATGGCGATCATCCTTACATGGGCAACTGGTGGGTGCCGGGACTGAATATCGGCTACGAGCACAGCTTTGTTCATCAGGTTGCTGATTTCCTCAAAGGCCTTGAAGACGGAACGCCGGCAGGACCTACTTTTCGGGATGCGCTTGAGACACAAAAGATCTGCGATGCGGTACTGAAAAGTGCGAAGAGTAGAAGTTGGGAAAAGGTTTGAGCGAGTTGAGTTTGAGTCTCAGCCCACAAGCAATCGCAGCCGCCTGATTTGGGGTCGTTCTGACTTTGGTTCATCTTGATTCGGAGCGTTCAAAATTCGGAGCGGTCTTGATTCGGAGCGTTCAAAATTCGGTTCGTTCTAATTTCCTTCCGTTTTGATTTCGGAGAAATCAACGACTATCGATAGTCGTTGAACGCTCCGCGGTCATAAC
>CAYMFZ010000852.1:0-908 GCA_964389585.1 uncultured Pirellulaceae bacterium
CATTAGGCCAGCGTTACCTTCTTGAATTAGATCAAGAAAGCTCAAACCACGGTTGCGATATTTCTTGGCGATTGAAACGACCAAACGCAAGTTACCTTCGGAGAGTTCACGTTTAGCCTTTTGGTACTTCGTATAGATTTGACGAAGGTACTTAACCCGATTGCGAAGGCTCGTGGGTGACTCCTGGCAGGCGAGCAAAATCGTTCGCATTTCCTGGATCCAAGGCTCACGTTCGCTAGCGGGCTTTTTGGTTTTCTTATGCTTCTTGATCTTACCGAGCAATTCATCAACGCGGGCGCTGAAATCTTCGATCGTGCGGATCATCAATTCAATTCGCTGAGTTCGCAAGCCAAGCTCTTCGATTAGTCGAACGGCACGACGGCGACGGCGACCAAGATCCTGCCACGACTTGTTTCGGCGTGTTTTCGATTGAGTTTTCGAAAACGCGGTCAAAAAGTCGTGACGGTTTCGCTTTAGCAAGACCGCAAGCGTATTGAGGTTGTGGGGAATCCGCCCAAGGATTTGCTCTTTTTCGAGTCGGTCGGTGACCGAGACCTGTACGGTACGATCGAAAGGCAACTCGCCACGGTGTACGCGGACCAAAGTCTTGTAGGCGTAACGAATCACGTAATCGCATTCGAGCAACTTTGTTCGAAAGTCGCGACGAGTGACTTCAATACGCTTCGCGAGCGTAATTTCTTCAGTTCGAGTCAGAAGTGGAATCTCGCCCATCTGGGTCAAGTACATTCGAACCGGATCATCCGACCACGAATCAGACTCATCAATGCCGCTAGGCAACTCTTCGTTATTGGCAGATTTGGTGGCTGTTGTTTCAGCCGCAGGGGCAACAGGGCTCGCCTCAACTACTTCTTCAAATCGCTTGGGGGCAACGCGTGTCCGTGTTGCAT
>CAYMFZ010000852.1:918-1561 GCA_964389585.1 uncultured Pirellulaceae bacterium
TCTTCAAGCAGTGCGTCGTACAATTTAGTACTCCTGCGCAATTCGCGCAAAGGTTTATAAAGTTTCCATTGTGAGGCGGAAGCGGTTAACAAGTCGCGGACGAAACGTCCTTGATGTTGGAACCAAAAATAGCCTTCACACCGAATCTAGTAAAATCTAAAACCAGTTGGAAAGAAGCAAAGGAAGATCCAACAGGCAAACGATCTCAATGACGCAATGTGTTACGCCTCAAGACTTTACTTGTTCGCGAACTCGACTGAGTTACTCCGAAAAAGTTGTCGTTGAGTTAATGACGTACATCATCGTGAAGCGAACAATCGTTGAAACATGGCTTAACGCATTTACGTAAGTCATCGTTTCATTTCTTCAATTCAAGTTCCAAACTTGAACATCAAAGAACTTATCCGCTCGATTAAACAGCCCTGTCCCATTTGTCGCATTGTCGTTTGCGCAGAATCTTTCTCACCGTTCCCGCGTGGGTTTGGGTCCTAATATTTTAGACCCTCTCATCCTGGATTCAGTTTCACTCAATTATGGTGGGGTCGGAAAATGGATGATCTTTTGATGAGATCAGCATAAATCCAGACTACCCCAAGGGGTGGGCTGTTGATACAGCGAGAGTGTTGAATCGCAGTCACGTAAT
>CAYMFZ010000853.1:0-1547 GCA_964389585.1 uncultured Pirellulaceae bacterium
CGAATCGCATCAACGGGTTCGCGTTGAACAAGATCGTTGTCACGCTTGACATTAAGAAGACATTGAACGCCACGTCGGCAACCACGCCTGTAGTTCGTGACCAAACGATTACGGCAAGGAACGAGATAAAGAGCTCGATATACATTCCTGCTGCCGAAACAACCATGCGATGCCAACGATTGGAGAATCTCCACATCGATGTCACATTGACGTAAGCCATTGGAGTGAATAGCAAGAGTAGCACGCCAGCCTCGGGGACTTCTCCGCCGTACCTTCTGCATGCAATGCCATGTGCCGCTTCGTGAATGACTTTGAGACCAACCCAAGTCAGCAGCAGCCAAATCCAACTGTACCCTGAGAGAATTCCGCATGATGCGGCTCCCATCTCGCCCCAGTGACTGTAAACTTTCGTCATCGCGTAAGCGGCAACGGCTAGCCAGATGCACAGGAACCAAGATGAGAAAACCCACTCAGTATAAGGTTGAATCTGTTTGAGAACGTGATTTGGGTTGAACAGTTTGAACTTGCAACTGATGGGATTGAATAGCCCGATCAGTTTCGAACGACGAAGCGATTGGGCTTGTTGATTCAATCGTTTTGCATTGTCGATTGACTCTCCAAAAACGAGATTCGATTGAACAAGCCATTGGCAAATCTTTGCAATCGTTTCTTCGGTGAATTGCTCTTTTGTTAACAGATTCGAATCTGTCACGGTTTCGGCCATGGCAGAATTAAGCGTATCCATGATTTCGCGCGGAGTCCGGATTCCATCAATGGATCCAACAAAGCGATATTCCATCGCCCCGATCTGAAAGTACTTACTCCGAACGGGGTCCTCAATCACTACAAACGAAGTCTGATCCTGGGTTCGCGCGTCGAACTTTAATTCGGCTCGCAAAGTGAAAACGGAGTCCAGCCATTGGTCCGGAGCATTTTCTTCTGGCGCTTGCGGGGGCACGCCTTCGCTTGCGAGTTGTTCTGGAATTTGGTTTTGGTCATCCATTATTTCACCAAATCAACCAGTAGCGAACTGATTCCCAAGGTTGGTGAAATAGATTCCAGCCAAGTGGTGCTGAATTGGATTTGATTTTGGCTGAACCCTTCATTCCAGGGCGAAGTTTCCCGTTTTCGTTCGCAAGTTTGACTTGCGCGACAAACACGCTTTCGTCTTCAATGATCTCGGTGCGAGGGTGGATCTGTGTGACCGTCCCCGACCAGGTTGCGAATGGAAAAGCGTTTAGTTTGATGGCGACTTCCATGCCTGGTTCGATGTATTTTATTTCTGACTCCGGGATTCCGATCTCCGCGACCATCTCTTCAAGCGGCGCGATCTCAAAGAGTGTTTGGCCCATCTCAAGCGGTGCCCCTTCGACTTTTTCCAAGTCACCACTAACCACGATTCCGGCGATCGTTGATCGAACTTCAAGGTTTTCAAGTTTCTGTTCAATGATTTCAGCCTTGGCGCGATGCCGTCTCATTTCGCTTTTGGCGATCTGAGAAAGCGCGATATCTCCTTTGGCTCGGGCCGAATCACCACGTTTCTTTGC
>CAYMFZ010000854.1:0-1540 GCA_964389585.1 uncultured Pirellulaceae bacterium
AAGCGAGCTGGGACTTCTGGCGAAGTCCACTACAGGTTTTGAAATACCCTCTACCTATTCGCTTGGGGGCTCGTCATCTGCGTTGCTTGAAGTTTATTTCTTTTTCAGCCATGTCATGAGAGCCGGATAGTCTTCAGCGGCATTGGTGATTCTCGCCGCTTTCATTCCAGCAGTTTGGGCCGAAAGACATTCGTTCACACTCTCACCCACAAACATCGTTTCCTCGGGCGGAACATTTGCGTTGTGAATGGCAAGCGAAAAAATTCCGAGATTCGGTTTTTCAATGCCGATCTCGGAAGACAGCATCACGAGCCCTTCCTCGAACATCGAATACTCAAAATCAGCCGGCAGTAAATCCAATAAAGCTTCACGATTCAAAGTCCCGGTATTGGACATCAGGCCAACTCGAATACCGGCGGATTTTACGAATCCGATTGTTTCTTTGGCTTGAGGAAGCCATTGCTTCTTCGTCACCAACGTATCACCAATGTCAAAAAAGACGACTTTGACAGACATCACGATGTCCTCATAAAAAATTTACCGGCGATATCGAAATCAACTTAAAAGCAATCACTCAACGGCGACTTGATCTTTTAGGAAACGGTTCGACGCAGTTTCAATTGTAGCAAAATGAATGTCGACAATGTCATTGACGTTGGGGGCATACCCACCCGCCATGGCAAGTGAAATTGGAATGTCTTGATCGCGACAAAAGTCGATCACGAACTCGTCGCGTTGCCGCAATCCATCTTTTGTTAGACTGAGTAACCCCAAGCGATCATCGACGAAAGGATCGGCACCAGCCAGGTAGACGATAAATTCCGGTTCAAACTCATTGAAGACCTGCGTCAGTCCATTCTTCAGCTGGGAATTGTAGTATTCATCCCCGGTTGCAGGGGGAAGCGCAATATCAAAATCACCATCGGTTTTTTGAAAAGGAAAATTTTTTTCACAATGCATCGAGAATGCAAAAAGAGACTCGTCTTGTTTGGCGATCGCCGCCGTGCCGTTACCTTGATGAACATCGCAATCTACAACCAGTACATTGCCAATTCCAAGTTCACTTTGAATTGACTTGGCTGCCACGCATGCGTCATTGAATACACAATAACCTTGTCCGCTATTTGCAAACGCGTGGTGAGTGCCGCCAGCAAGGTTGGCCGCGATTCCATATTGAATCGCATCTCGAGCCGCAGCAATACTCGCGCCTGTTGAACGCCGCGAGCGCTCGACCATTTCGACCGACCACGGAAATCCGATTCGCCGAATTTGTCGATCCGAAAGCGTTCCCGACTTGATCGACTGAAGGTACTCAGGCGTGTGGACTTGGAGGATTTGCTCGTCGGTCGCGGCGGGAGGAAGCAACAAGCGACAGTTTGCCCCCAATTCGCTAGAGGAAATTCGTTCTCTCAAAAGCGTGTACTTGGACATCGGAAACCGGTGGTTGGCCGGAAGCGGCAACTCAAAGGTGTCGGAGTAGTACAGGTTCACTTTTTTGAATGCGGAGGAGGAAAAATGCGGAATGCGGAGTGGGGAATGC
>CAYMFZ010000855.1:0-1536 GCA_964389585.1 uncultured Pirellulaceae bacterium
GACTTGATTTCAAAACGAAAATCTCGTTCGCTTCGATCGGACGCCGTTGATTCGATTGTCCGTTCGATGCGCGGAAACGAAAAAAACCCAACCTCGACACGTCCAAAACCAGGCACGCAAACGATGCGCGTGATGGTTTAGACGAATTGATTGAGTGCCAACGACACGCGTGCCGAGTGTTCAAGTGCCGAGCGCTCAAGTGCCAACGGCACGCAGACCTAGTATTCAAGTGCCAACGATGCGCGTACCGAGTATTGAGTGCCAACTGTGCGCGTGCCCAGTATTTGAGTGCCAACGGCACGGCAGGTGATAGCCATGGACGCAAGTCCATGGTTACGGCTCCCTAAAAATCATGAGTCCCAGCGGGACGACAAAAGAATAGGCCAACATTCATGCCGTCCCTTCAGGACTCGATTAGCCGGATAACCTAAACCACGGACTTGCGTCCGTGGCTATCGCCTGCCATGCCTGCCGGCATTCAATTGCAAGACAATGCATATGTCCCGGGTGAACGATCGAAGCGCAAACCGAACACATGCAGAGCAATCAATTACCATCGGCACTCGGAAGATATTTTGGCGTGACAAGTCTGGCAACCAAAAAACTATAGACGACTGAGCGGTCTTCAACATTCAATGATTGCATTAACTCTTCATCTCTGACCAATTTCGAAGCGATTGAATCGGGCAAATCGTACTTCACCAAAAAGTTTCGTTCGCAATACCTTGCGTTGGAATTGGAATTCACGATCAACGCATTCCAGATTCGCGTGTAGGTTTCCTCATCACAATAAGACATAAAATCAGAAAGTGAAAACGCATCGAAAACCTTATCAAACGGAGGCTCGTTAGATTGCAGACAGTCTTCCAATGAAATCGTTTTGACGACAATCGAGTCGACACTAGATTTCAATCTGTCAAAGTTCTTCTCTTGAAGATGCTCAGGTAACGGCCCACCAACGTCGATTCTGCCCTTCATCAAAGCCCACATCCAAGGGCTTTCTCGAAATAGGAAGCTTTGGCTGGCTTGTTCGAATCTTTGTCGCAAGAACCCGGCCATCGAGACTTCGCGGGGCACAAAGCTCAGTCCTGGCTCACGTAAAACAAATTTGACAAACGGCCGATTGGTTGTCAGCTTGAGGAACAGATTCCACCAGCCATTGTCCCAGTATTCTCGCCAAATCTCAGACTGTTGTTCAACGTCGTCGGCGTTGATCAAGCGGTCAATCAGTTTGCCGCGTGTTAATCGAGCGAATCCGGAAATTCGATTGAGAAACTTCTCCCAACTGCCTTCGAAAAAGAAGCCATTCCTAATTGCATCCTTCTTTTGATCCCAAAAGCCAACCGCGTCGGGCGTTAGATCTTTTCGCAACGTCTCGAATGTTGATTCACGATCATTGGATGGCAGCAGTCCCATAAATTTGAGGCTGTCTCGATAATCCAATCGCCGAACAACTGCGAGCTTCAACTCCAAGAGATGGCTTTGGGCGGGATTCCAATCAATGGCGACAACTTCCGCTGGATCATCAAGTGCCAA
>CAYMFZ010000856.1:0-1523 GCA_964389585.1 uncultured Pirellulaceae bacterium
TTACAAGCGTGGTTACAACGCTTGGGGGCTGGCGCACCCGACACCGTATTGGTGGGCGGATGGGACAGCGATTCGAAATTGGCTACTGAGGAAAGTCTGTTGGACGGTAAGACGGTTGGGGCTGAACGCGGAAGTCGCAAGTTGACGGCTGATCCAAACCACAGTCGCATTGGCGATTCGTATTGGCCGATTCTCGTCACGTCTGTTTTGTTTGCGCTGGCGCATGTTGGGCAAGGTCCCGCGCCGATTCCCCTGTTTTTGTTTGGGTTGGTGTTGGGTTACATCTTTCGACAAACGAGTAGCGTCATTCCGTGCATCGTTTTGCACATGATGCTAAATGCCTTCAGCATGTTTTGGTTTACCGTGCGTGTGTTTTTGGGTGAGGAAGAAGTGGACACGGTCGCTGCTTGTCTGCCCAATATTTTGCATTTGTTCTTTACTTCATGATGGATTGAAAATGGGATTTGGATTTGGAATTGTTGGCTGTGGAATGATCTCGAATTTTCACGCCAAAGCCATTGGCGATATTCGCGGTGCAAAATTAGTAGGTTGCTGTTCCAATCGGCTGGAATCTGCGCAGAAGCTGTCAAAAGAATATGACGCAATGGCTTATTCGAGCCTCACTGACATGTTGGCGAACCCTGAAATTGACATCGTGACAATTTGTACGCCCAGTGGAGCGCACATGGAACCGGCGGTCGCTGCGGCAAAAGCTGGAAAGCATGTCATCATCGAAAAACCGCTTGAGGTCACGCTGAAGCGGTGCGACAAGATCATCGAAGCCTGCACGAAAAACGACGTGATCTGCGCAACGATCTTTCCATCAAGATTCCACAAATCAAGCCAGACACTTAAGACGGCAATTGATGCCGGAAAGTTTGGACGATTGACGCTTGGTGATGCCTACGTGAAATGGTTCCGCACTCAGGAGTATTACGACAGCGGCGCATGGCGCGGGACTTGGGCACTCGATGGAGGTGGGGCCTTGATGAATCAGGCAATTCACAGTGTCGACTTGTTGACTTGGTTGATGGGGCCGGTGAAGTCAATCACAGCCCACACGGCTACGTTGGCTCACGAACGAATCGAAGTCGAAGACGTGGCAACCGCGTCCCTGCGTTTTGAGAATGGTGCACTTGGTGTCATCGAAGCCACAACGGCTGCCTTTCCGGGAATGCTAAAGAAGATCGAAGTTCACGGCAGCCATGGTTCCGCGGTCATCGAAGAGGAAGACATAAAGACTTGGGAGTTTGCCAAAATGACTGCCAAAGACAAAAAGATTGCCGCTGAGTTTGCCAGTCTCACAAAATCGGGTGGTGGCGCGGCTGATCCTTCTGCGATTGGACATGCTGCTCACGCTCACCAGTTTCGTGATTTTATCTCTGCGATAAAAAACGGAACAAAACCGGCAATCGATGGTGCAGAAGGTCGAAGAAGCGTAGAGATCATTCTTGCAATTTACAAAGCTGCCCAATCGGGCAAGCTGATCGAACTGCCTTTGAAGAAAGATCCGGTCCTTAAAA
>CAYMFZ010000857.1:0-1509 GCA_964389585.1 uncultured Pirellulaceae bacterium
TTGCCGTTCTGGGGGCGAGCAACGTCGCATTGCCCGTTGGGTTGTCGATCGTAAAGCTAAATTGTTCGTTACCTTCGATCTGTGAGTCGTTGATGATCGGAATCGTGATTGATCGCGTTCCTGATTGACCGTCGGCCCACGAAACGACACCCGATCGAGCTTGGTAGTCCTGTCCTGCGACTGCCGTTGAATTGATCGTGTCATATTCAATTGAGACCGCGCCGTCAGAGCCATTTTGTCGAACGATTTGAACAGTAACCGAAGATCCGGATTCGCTAACGTTGTAAACACTCGACGCCAAGCTCAAGTCGCCAGCGTCAACGTTTCCACCGCCTGCCCATTGAAAATATCCGTTGCTATGAAGCGTGTCCCTTTGGCGAAATCCAGGTTGGATCCCATCCCCTTCTAACCATGTTCCAGTTGAGAAAACGGAAGGGGCTTCTGTTTGAAATGTTTGCCCATCAATTCGAATGTAGTCAACGATCAAATTGTTATCGATTCCGTTCGCAGGATCCCAGGCGTCATTGGTGAACTCAACTCGAACGTCACCGGCAACCACTGTGTCAGTCGCTGTATAACTAAAGTTGGTGAACCCTGTTGACGTCGTAAAGCTCCCAACGATGGAGCCATTGATCAGCAAGTTGAAATTTTCGGCTCCTTCATTGCCACGAGCTCGAACGACAACTTCAGAGCCGGAATTGTTACTGTCGGCAAACTGAAAGTAACCATCGGCGTGAAGAAACTGGCTTTCTCGGAATCCAGGTTGAACTCCATCTGCTTCCAGCCAGGTACCCGTTGAGAACACAGAAGGGTCCTCTGTTTGAAACGTTTGTCCATCAATTTGAATGTAGTCAACAATCAAATTGCTATCGATTCCATTCGCAGGATCCCAGATGTCGTTTGTAAACTCAACTCGAACGTCGCCACCATCCACGGTGTCGGTTGTTGTATAGCTAAAGTTGGAGAATTCTGTTGAGGTCGTAAAGTTGTCGACAACAGCCCCATCGATCAACAAGTTAAAATTTTCGCCCCCTTCAGATCCTGCGGCAAAAATCTGAACGGTCGAAAGCATCATCCTTGGTTCGAGCGTTTCCAGTTGAAGTGAATTTTGATTGACCGGTTTTGGTTGAGGCTTAACGCGAAATAGTGATGCAAGATTCATAGGGAGCTCGAACAATGTTGGAAATGAGAATCGACAATAGTTTAGTTAAGACGGGTGAGGAAATACAACCATTTGTGAGCTTAATTGGGATCAGAGAATCGTGAATCCAGATCCGTTTCTCGTACGGTTGGAAAAGATCGGAAATAGACATGCAAAAGTGTAATTCGCAAACCTAGCGTCGATTGATTCTCGAATGGTTTTCAATACTGGGGATTCGGATTCACTCTATCTTCGTCGAACTCGTCGATCGAAACTGGTGGATTCACCAACCGTGTTCTAACTGCTTGAGGAAGCAAACCAAGTGACAACAGCAACAATCCAACAGATTAGCCACTGCCCCAACACCA
>CAYMFZ010000858.1:0-1503 GCA_964389585.1 uncultured Pirellulaceae bacterium
CCGATGGTTTGCTGACTCTTGATCAATTAAACACTTGCTGAAATTGGGTCTTGCGTGAATCTTGGTAACTTCCGGCAGAAGTTACCCACCAAAAATCAACGAAAGTTGAATTTAAATTCGACTGTGCAGTTCTCCTAGTCGAGCTTAGGAATAATTTGTAATGTTTCGATTGAAGGATCCCATGGCTACTGAATATCGACAGAGGCGCTTTGGCCTTTTGACATCGCACTACACCGCGGCGTTATTGATTGCGTTGAGCATTTTGCAGTCTAGTGTCGCTCAAGACACTAACAATTGGACCGAATTTCGTGGTTCCATGGGCAACGGGCATGCCAGCGTCAATTTCGCGCCAAGCGATCTTTCCAATATTCAATGGAAGGTTCCGATCAAAGGCAAGGGTTGGTCATCACCTGTTGTCTGGCAAGATCAAGTTTGGTTGACGACGGCGACGGAGGACGGAAAGGAGATGTCGGCCATTTGTGTTGATATCAATTCGGGCGAAACCATTTATGACTTATTGATTCACGAAAATGAAACGCCAAGCTTTTCTCATCCGACCAATAGCTACGCAAGTCCGACACCGGTGATAGAAGAAGGGCGTGTGTATCTGCATTTTGGTAGTTATGGCACGACTTGTATTGACACGAGCAATGGGAAACAGCTTTGGCAGCGAACCGATTTCGAATGCAATCATCATCGTGGTCCGGCTTCATCTCCTATTCTTTACAAAGGAAAGCTAATCATTGCCTTTGATGGATTCGATCAGCAATATGTGGTCGCACTGGACAGCAAGACAGGTGAAACAATTTGGAAACGCGATCGCGATATCAAATACGATAACGACGACGGAGATTGGAAGAAGGCTTATTGCACAGGATCCGTTTTTGAAATTGACGGGAATCCAGTCTTGGTCTACCCGAGCGCCAAAGCCACCATCGCTTACGATCCAAACAACGGTAAACCACTTTGGTCGGTGTACCATGATGGCATGAACGCTTCGGCTCGACCGCAAATGACAAAGAACGGGACGATCGTGTTGACGAACGGAATGGGGCGAATGGATGTCATCAATCCGAGGGGCTCCGGCGATATTTCCGAATCCGGAATCGTTTGGACGACGAAAAAGGGAGTTGCGAAGCGGCCTTCTCCGCTGGTTGTCGATGATCGAATCTACATGTTTAACGACAAAGGTGTCGCAACTTGCACGAACTTGGCCAATGGAGATTTAGTTTGGCAGGAAAGAGTTGGCGGTTCGTTTGCGGCTTCACCAATTTTTGATGGCAAGAACATTTTTGCCTTCAGCGAACAAGGCCAGATTCTTGTCGTGAAACCAAGTGACGAATATGAACTGGTTAAGGAAGTGAAACTTGGTGACGGATTCAAAGCGTCACCCGCAATCGTTGCTGATAAGTTGGTTTTGCGAAGCATCTCAGAATTGATTTGTGTTTCTGCGAAGGACTGAGGCGCGGCGCGAACCGGACGACGTCCTCACCACCTCCAACG